>JAXIOX010000092.1:0-27351 GCA_045403275.1 Burkholderiales bacterium
GCCTTGGCCCAGTTGTGGACGTTGCGGAAGGTCAACACCATGTCGGCGCTGCCCGCGGGTGCCACCTGGATCGCATTCGGCGCAAGCACCGACAGTTGCACCTTGCCGTAGCGATCGGCGTCGCCCGCGAGCTTGGCGCGGAGGATCCGATCATTGTTGCGCTGGGTTTCCGAGGATTTCTCGGTCAGCTGGAATATGGCGGCGTAATAGACGCCGCCACGCATGACCGGCGCCAGGATCTCGGTGTACCAGCCCGCCCCCGGGGTGATTTCCACCACCGTCATGTTCGGCTTGAGTCCGAAAAACAGCAGCGTTTCCTTGGGGTGGCGGTATTTGTCGCGCGCCTTGTTGGCATCCGAGCGGTGGCTGCCGGTCATTGCCCGATCGATCAACGCCTCGACATCCTGCGCCTGGGCCGGCGCCACCATCGCGCCGGCGGCAAGTACCGGCAATAACAGTCCACGCAAAATGGATTGCAGCGCCTGCGTCATGAATCTCCTCCTTCGTTCCCGGTTTTTTTGGCTGTTTTTCGCCTAACGGCGATTGTTCTGGCGATACTGGAGATCCTGCCGCTGGATCTCGATCGACAGGTCGCGCGCCCGCTGCTCGCGTTCGAATGCCAGCGCCGACCTCGGCAACGGCGGCGCCGTTTCCTGCCGGTGTGCACTCGCCCGCTGCGATTCGAGCAGTTGCCGCCACTGCCCATCTTTAAAGCGTTCGACCTGCAGCCGCTCGGCGGCGGATTGCTGCTCATTCTCCAGTCTTGCAGCGGGCAGTTCGTTGCCGGAATCTGACTCGCCGGCGCTGACCGGCGGGGCATCCTCGAGCAACTTTCGCAACAGGTTGGCGCGCTCGATGCGATCCGCGGTTTCCTCCGCCGCAACCGGCCCGGCGGCGGCGACCATAAGCAGCAATGCGGTCGGGAGGAGTTTCACTTCATTTGTGACCGTCGGAGGCGTGTCGAGTTTACAAGCGGACCGGGGAACCGTCCATTCCTGCTCCGGCCGGGGACAATGGTTCGATCCTGGGGCAGCGTATCAGCGATCGTGTCTCGATGGGTTTAGTCCAACAAAAAAATGGACTGAAATTTTTCTTATGTTTCATAAAGTTCAAGACGCTACATGATGCATTGCATTTATATTTACTGCAATGCGATATAAACACGTCCATTCGCGCAACCATCAGGTAAAATATGTTATAGAAATAATGCCATATGGAATGCAGCGACCACTCTTGCGCTGCCGCAAGATAGCGAAAGGACGAATACCATGAAAAGCTTGTTCCAGACCGTGTTCAACTGGTTCAACGCCGATGAGAACCGGGAGCTCGAAGCTTATTTGTCCCAGGCCGCCAATCCGGCCGATATTGATCGTCTGTTGCGTCAATGGGAGAACCGGGACAAGTCCTTCCTGCACCTGCCGTAAAGCAGCCTTGATTCTTGCCGACGCCCGGCCGTCTAGCCTGGATAATTCATGAGGGACTCGGGATGATGGCGAGTCAAGTTCCGAGACAGTTGCGGCTCGACTGCCGCAGCCGATAGATCACTCTATCGGCCAGGCAGGCATGCCGCAAATGGCCGGAAATCGGCCGCCAGCGCCCGAGTAGCCCGACGCGACACACTGTACCGCGCAAGCGCTTGCTCATAGACACGGCACACCAGCGATTATCGGCACACGGGGCGTCTTCATGAATCATCCAGGCTAGGCCCATTCCAGCGTGAAATTCGGACGGCGCAAGGTCATCACACTTGCCCTCCAGGGCGGTGGCGCACTCGGCGCCCTGACCTGGGGGGTTCTGGATCGGCTGCTCGATGAACCAAAACTCAAAATCGAAGCCATCAGCGGCACCAGCGCCGGCGCGATCAATGCCGCGGCGCTGGCGTCCGGTTACGTAAAGGGCGGCCGCGAAGGCGCCCGCAAATCCCTGGACCACTTCTGGAATTCGGTGGGCGCGGCTTCCTACTCGATCAGTTCGTCCACCGGGGTACACGGGGCGCTGCTGCCCAACCCGCAAAAACTCCTGCTCGGCCTCACCCGCTTTTTCTCTCCTTACCAGCTCAACCCCTTCGATATCAATCCACTACGCGACATCGTCGCCAAGGTGGTGGACTTCGATGCCGTGCAAAGCCGCCGGGCAATCCGGGTGTTCGTCGGCGCCACCCGTGTCCGTACCGGCACCCTGCGGTTGTTCGAGAACCGGGAACTGACGCCCGATTCGCTGCTGGCGTCCGCCTGCTTGCCCACCCTGAATCACGCGATCGAGATCGACGGCGAGCCGTATTGGGACGGGGGCTACACTGGAAACCCGGCCGTCTATCCGCTCATCTATCGCTGCAAGACGCCGAGCATTTTGGTGGTGATGCTGCAGCCACTGACCCGCGAGGATCCGCCGACCAGCGCACAGGCAATTCGCAGTCGCTTGACCGAATTCCAGTTCAATTCCTCGTTTCTCCGCGAGATGCGCAGCATCGCGCTGGCCAAGCAGGCGATCGACGCGCAGTGGCTTCCGATCGGAAGCCTGGAACGCCGCTTCAGGAAACTGAATTTCCACCTGATTGAAACCGACGACCTGCTCGCGCGCATGAGCATCGAAAAGACGCTCAACGCGGATCTCGGCTTCCTGCTGAAACTCAAGGAAGAGGGACGAACCCGGGCGGGGGCCTGGCTCGAAAAGCATTTCGAACAGGTCGGCGGGCAATCTTCGATCGACCTGGCCAAGTTGTTCGGTTAGTGATTCGCGGCTTACGCCGCCCGTGCGGCCTTAGGCCGGAGCATTCCCTGCGTTTCGATGAAGCGCACGGTTTCCGTGAGTCCCTGCCCGGTCTTCAGATTACTGAACAGAAAAGGCTTCTCCCCGCGCATCCTGCGCGCATCGCGATCCATCACTTCAAGCGATGCACCGACGTACGGCGCGAGGTCGATCTTGTTGATGATCAGCAGGTCGGATTTCATGATCCCCGGTCCACCCTTGCGCGGGATCTTGTCTCCCGCCGCCACGTCGATCACGTAAAGCGTCAGGTCGGACAATTCCGGGCTGAAAGTGGCAGCCAGATTGTCCCCGCCGCTCTCGACGAATACCACATCGAGGTTGCCGAAAGCTCGCGCCAGCCGCGACACCGCCTCGAGATTGATCGAGGCATCCTCGCGGATCGCGGTGTGCGGGCAACCGCCGGTCTCCACGCCGATGATCCGCTCTGGGGGGAGCGCTTCGTTCCTGACCAGGAACTGCGCGTCCTCCTGGGTGTAGATGTCGTTGGTCACCGCCGCGATTTCGTACTTGTCGCGCATGGCCTTGCACAGCGCCAGCGTCAGCGCCGTCTTGCCCGAACCCACCGGCCCGCCTATTCCCACTCTCAACGGTTGGTTTTTCATTTAACTAATCCTTAAAGAAGTTCTTCACCGCAGAGGCGCAAAGGCGCAAAGGAAACGCAAAGTAAATCAAGAAAGACATGAATGGGGGAAAGAACATAAGGTCTGGACTTTTCGTTGATGAATGGTCCGTACGCTTCCATGTCCCCTTCTGCGCCGATTAGATTTTTGCCCAGTCAAGTTCTTCTTTGCGTTTCCTTTGCGCCTTTGCGCCTCTGCGGTGAAGGTTTAGTTTCAAGATCGAAACAAACGCGAGTACTGAGTCTCGTGGCGGCAGCTGGCAATCGCCAGCGCCGGGCAGAAGTTGCTCAGGCTCTCTTCGCAGGTCTGGAGCGCCGCATCCGCAACCGAGGGCAGCAGCGCCACCAGCTGCGCAAGCACGCGCTGCCCGGCCGATTGTCCCAGCGGCACGAGTTTCATCGCCGAGGAAACCTGGTTCTCGCCCCACGCCCACAGATATCCAGTCAGCCCTTCCCGCAGCGGCACGTTGAAACCATGTGCCGCAAAACTGAACGCCGTCGGGAACGCCGGTGCTTCGATCGCTTCCAGCGCGCGGGTGTCGAGTTCGCCGGTTGCATCCAGTACCAGCTTGAGAGCGCCGCCCATCTGCAGTGTCTCGGCGCGCAGTTCCGCCGTCTCCCTGATTGCGACGAAGCGAACGTTCCAGTGCCGCGCCGCATTGACATCGCCCTCGTCCCACGCCTGGTACAGCCGCTGCCAGACCGGCGCCTCGAGCGTGCCGATGTTGAAGCGTAGTGCATCGGCGATCCACTGCAACGCGGTCTGTTCGTCGCGGACCACCTGTTCTTCGACCGCCCACTCCAGTCCCTGCGAATAGCTGTACGCCCCGACCGGCAGCAGCGGGCTGGCCAATCGCAGCAGTTGCGCGAGATTCGTGCCCGAAAGTGCGTTTGCGCTCATGTGCCGGCGTTTGAAGAATATTGATGGATGATGCCCCGGTGCAGCGGCGCCTCGCCGTGATGCTGATGCACCCCGTACGCCCCGGCCTCCGGTTCGAACGGAGCTTCCATCACCACCGCATCGGCACCCAGACCTTCGACCATCTGCCGCAGTACGTAGTCGTTGACGATGCGCAGCCATCCTTCGCCGATCTGCAGCCGAACATGGCGATTGCCGAGGTGATAGGCGATGCGCGCCAGTTGCAACCCGTCCGGGCAATCGATATGCAGCACTTTCTCGTGCTTGGCGGTGACCATGACCACGCGCCCGTCGTCCGCTTCCAGGAAATCGCCGCCGCGGAGCCACTCGCCGCGCGGCAGGAACAACCCGACTTCCTCGCCGGCCTCGGTTCGCGTGTGTAAACGGCTCTTCTGCCGCAGCTCGAAGGGCAGTACCAGTTCGGCATCGAACGGGGTCCGCGGCGCGCAGCGCTTCTGGATCGTCAGCATGCTCAAAACAGGAAGTATCTCTGCGCCAGCGGCAGAGTTTTTGCCGGCTCGCAGGTCAGCAACTGCCCGTCCGCTCGCACTTCGTAGGTCTCGGGGTCCACTTCGATGTTCGGCAGATGGCCGTTCAGCGGCAGGTCGGATTTCTTCAGTTTGCGGGTGCCGGAAACCGCGACCAGCGGCTTGTGCAGCCCGAGTTTTCTGCCGACGTCGCCTTCCAGTGCCGCCTGCGATACGAACGTCACCGACGACTGCGTGCACGACACGCCAAAGGCGCCGAACATGTAGCGGAAGTGCACCGGCTGCGGCGTCGGTATCGAGGCATTCGGGTCACCCATCGCGGCGGCCGCGATAACGCCGCCTTTCAGGATCAACGACGGCTTGACGCCGAAGAACGCCGGCTTCCACAACCCACGGTCGGCAAGCTTGCCGGCTTCGACCGAGCCGACTTCGTGCGCGACGCCGTGAGTGATCGCGGGATTTATGGTGTACTTGGCGATGTAGCGCTTGACGCGTTGGTTGTCCGAATCCGCGCTGTCCTCGGCAAGGCTGCCGCGCTGAATTTTCATCTTGTGCGCGGTCTGCCACGTGCGGGTGATGACTTCGCCGACCCGGCCCATCGCCTGCGAATCGGACGAGATCATGCTGAAAGCCCCTAGGTCGTGCAGGATGTCCTCCGCGGCAATGGTCTCGCGCCGGATGCGTGACTCGGCGAAGGCTACGTCTTCGGCGATGCCGGGATCGAGGTGATGGCAAACCATCAGCATGTCGAGGTGCTCGTCGATGGTGTTGACGGTGTACGGCCGCGTCGGGTTGGTCGAGGACGGCAGCACATTCGGCTGGCCGCAGGCCTTGATGATGTCCGGCGCGTGACCGCCGCCGGCACCCTCGGTGTGGTAGGTGTGGATGGTGCGGCCCTTGAATGCCGCGAGCGTGGTCTCGACGAACCCGGATTCGTTCAGCGTGTCGGTGTGGATCGCGACCTGAACGTCCATCTCGTCGGCGACCGCGAGGCAGTTGTCGATCGCCGCCGGCGTGGTGCCCCAGTCTTCATGCAGCTTCAGCCCCATTGCACCGGCCGCCACCTGTTCGCGCAGCGGCATGCGCAGGCTGGCGTTGCCTTTGCCGAGGAAGCCGAGGTTCATCGGGAACGCCTCGGCCGCCTGCAGCATGCGGCCGATGTGCCAGGGCCCCGGGGAACACGTGGTGGCGTTGGTACCGGCGGCCGGCCCCGTGCCGCCGCCGATCATGGTGGTCACCCCGGACATCAGAGCTTCCTCGATCTGTTGCGGGCAGATGAAGTGAATATGGCTGTCGACTCCGCCGGCAGTGACGATGGAACCCTCTCCGGCGATGATCTCGGTGGCGGCGCCGATGACGATGTTCACGTCGGGCTGGATATCGGGGTTGCCGGCCTTTCCGATGCCGCTGATGCGGCCGTTCTTGATGCCGACGTCGGCCTTGACGATACCCCAGTAATCAACGATCAACGCGTTGGTGATCACCGTGTCGGCCACCTCGTGCGCGCGGCGCTGGCTCTGGCCCATGCCGTCGCGGATTACCTTGCCGCCGCCGAACTTCACCTCCTCGCCATAGGTGGTGTGGTCGCTCTCGACCTCGATCCACAAATCCGTATCCGCCAGCCGGACACGATCCCCGATGGTGGGACCGAACATTTCTGCGTAAGCCTTTCTTCCGATCGAGCGCGCCATCAGAGTTTGCCCATCACTTTGCCCTGGAATCCGAACACCACTTGCGCGCCCGCGAGCTCGACCAGCTCGACGGTGCGTTCCTGGCCGGGCTCAAAACGCACCGCGGTACCCGCGGCGATGTTGAGCCGGAAGCCGTGCGCCGCCGCACGATCGAATTTCAGGGCCTCGTTGGTCTCGTAGAAGTGGTAATGCGAACCGACCTGGATCGGCCGGTCGCCGCTATTGGCCACTTTCACCGTGATCGTCCTGCGACCGGCGTTAATCTCGATCTCGCCCGGCTGCGTCTTGATTTCACCTGGAATCATTTTTATCCTCTAGTTCCTCACCGCAAAGGCGCAAAGACGCAAAGGAAACGCAAAGAAAACCGGAAGATGCGTGACAAAATGCGAAAGGGTTTCGAGTTGCCGCCACCCGATCGCTGAATCACTGTGGTCGCCGCTATGAGTTGGTTTTCTTGCCTTTCCATCCAATTCTGCTTTGCTTTCCTTTGCGTTTCCTCTGCGCCTTTGCGCCTCTGCGGTGAGGGTTTTGACTTAAACAATTGGTTGATGAACGGTGACGAGCTTTGTGCCGTCGGGAAAAGTCGCCTCGACCTGGATCTCGGGAATCAGTTCAGGCACGCCGTCCATCACCTCCTCGCGCGCAAGCAGCGTCGTGCCGTAGCTCATCAGTTCCGCCACCGTCCTGCCGTCCCGGGCGCCTTCCAAGATCGCGGCGCAAATGTAGGCGACCGACTCCGGATAATTGAGCTTGAGCCCGCGCGCCTTCCTGCGCTCCGCCACCAGCGCCGCGGTGAAGATCAGAAGTTTGTCTTTCTCACGTGGAGTCAGCTCCATGTTTTTTGACTTTCCTTCCAGTAATCAGGTGTTGTCTTTCGCTTCACGCCTCACGCCTCCCGCCTCACGCCTCTCGCCTCACGCCTCACGTATCCCAAATCCTGGGTATCTGCATTGCCCTTTGCGAATACAGCGGGCGAACGATCTTCCAGATGCGGACGAAATACTCCCGCGCCTGCTCGGCGGAAGGCCCAAGGTATCGGGCGACCAACAAGTCCGGCAACCGGGATATGCCCCATTTGGCTTTCCCCGCCGGAGCCGCGTCCCTGCATTCGTCCAGCGCCGGCTTTGAGGTTTCGATTCCAGCCAGCAGGAAAGTCCCGCAAACCGGGAAGCCCGCCATCCCGACCGGTGAATCGAGCAGCGCGCTGCCACCTTCGATCGTTCCCAACTCCTCGAACAAGGGGTACCCGGCCCGGGTCACGCGCAGCCATTGCCGAACGCTTCCCGATTCGAACCGCTCGCCGCTGGCGGTGCGGCCTAGGCACAACACATCCCAGCCGCAGAACACCGCACCCGGTTCCAGCGCCACCGCGATCACATTCCTGGCGCTCGCCGCATTGAAGAAGATGTTTTCCTGCGGCAGCCACTCGCAGACCGCGCCGGTCGCCGCCGTTATCTTCACGTCTTGCGCTGCATCCAGCGTTGCGGATCGGTACCACTTGGTCGCGCCCGGTGTCGTAAGCAGCGCGTTCGCGCTGGCCTGCAGATTCAAACTGATCGCCAGCCGGTCGCCACCGGAAATGCCGCCCGGCGGATGCAACACGATGGTGTGGCAAACTGCGTCGCCCTCGGGGTAAAGCGGTTTCTGTACCGCAAGCGGACCGCTGCTCGAGCGGTGCGCAAGAACCGTGCGTTCGCCCCGCATTGCGTAGCCCAGATCTAGCGCGGCGTCCCAGCTTCGCAGCGCGACCGCCTCGACCGGCTTCATACCGACAGAAAGCTGCGCACATTGTCGGTATCCATGTCGGCCCCGGCGCCGCTCTTGACGATTTCTCCGCGGCGCAGAACCACGTAGTTGTCGGCGAGTTCACGCGCGAATTCGTAATACTGCTCCACCAGCAGGATCGCCATGTCGCCGCGTTCGGACAACGTCTTGATGACGCGCTTTATGTCGTTGACGATCGATGGTTGATCGCCACGTTCCGAGTGTTTCTTGATGATGTGCTTGATGTCCTCGATGATCGATGGTTGATCGCCACGTTCGGAGTGTGTCTTGATGACGCGCTCGATGTCCTTGATGATCGATGGTTGGATGCCTTCGATGAGCTCGTCCCGGATCAGCACCCTGGGCTTCATCGCCAGCACGCGCTCGATGTCATTGATAATCGGTGATTGATCGCCACGTTCGGAGAGTGCCTTGATGACGCGCTCGATGGCCTTGATGATTGATGGTTGGATGCCTTCGGTGGGCTCGTCCAGGATCAATACCCTGGGCTTCATCGCCAGCGCGCGCCCGATGGCGAGCTGTTGTTGCTGCCCCCCGGACAAGTCCCCGCCGCGACGGTGCTTCATGTCTTTCAACACCGGAAACATGTCGTAGATTTCGGCCGGGATGTGTTGCGCGGCGCCGTTCGATTTTCCAGCCAGACCCATCAATAGATTTTCCTCGACCGTCAGGCGGGCAAATATCTCGCGCCCCTGCGGGACGTAACCCATGCCCACGCGCGCACGCGCGAACGGTGGCAAGCGGGTGATATCCGCGCCATCGAACAGAACCTTTCCGCTTGACACCGGCAGTACACCCATCAGGCATTTGAGCAGCGTCGATTTTCCGACCCCGTTGCGCCCGAGCAGCGCGGTCACCCCGCAATTGGTCACTTCAAAACTGATATTTCGCAGCGTTTGGCTGCTGCCGTAGAACTGATTCAGGTTTTCAACCTTTAACATCACCTCACCCCCCGCCCTCTCCCCACTTCGCGCGGAGAGGGAGCCGAGCGCCTAACGGTGCGTTGCCACCACAGGGTTTCATCACCCTCTCCGCCTTCCTTCAGGGAGGGGGAGAGGGCCGGGGTGAGGTGGGGGGGTTTATCTGCCAAGATAAACCTCGATTACGCGCTCGTCGTTCTTGACGGCGTCCATGGTGCCTTCCGCAAGTACCGCGCCTTCGTGCAGCACGGTGACGACGCTGGCGATGGAGCCGATGAATTCCATGTCGTGCTCGACCACCACCACCGAACGCTCGCCCGCCAGTGACTTGAACAGTTCCGCGGTGCGCACGGTTTCCTCGTCGGTCATGCCGGCGACCGGTTCGTCGAGGAGCAACAGACGCGGTTCCTGCATCAGCAGCATGCCGATTTCCAGCCACTGCTTCTGGCCATGCGACAGCAGCCCGGCCAGGCGGTCCGCTTCATCATTGAGCTTGATCAATTCGAGCGTGTCGAAGATGCGGTCAAGTTGTTCACTGGATAGTTTCGCGCGCAGGCTCGCCCATACCGTCTTGTCCGTCTTCATCGCCAGTTCGAGATTTTCGAACACCGAGTGATTCTCGAACACCGTCGGTTTCTGGAATTTGCGGCCGATGCCCGCGTGCGCAATTTCGGGCTCGGTGAGGCGCGTCAGATCGATGGTCTGTCCGAAGAACGCGGAGCCTTCGTCGGGCCGGGTCTTGCCGGTGATGACGTCCATCATGGTGGTTTTGCCTGCGCCGTTCGGGCCGATCACGCAGCGAAGTTCCCCAGCCTCAACGGCGAGCGTCAGCTTGTTCAGCGCCCTGAAGCCGTCGAAGCTCACCGTGATGTCATCGAGATAGAGGATGGGGCCATGGCTGAGGTCGACACCCTTGGGCGTGACATGGCCGAGCCCGGATGCATCGCCGCTTACGTTTACCGGTTCTTCTGCCCCGCTCATTTGCGCCTCCATTTCGCCAGACTGATCGCACCGACGAAGCCCGTACCAATGATGCCCTTGGGCAGGAACAGCGTCACCAGGATGAACAGCAGTCCGAGGAAGAACAGCCAGTACTCGGGGAAGGTCTGCGTGAAAAAACTCTTCGCGCCGTTGACAACCCCCGCGCCGACGAGCGGCCCGATCAGCGTGCCGCGGCCGCCGACCGCGACCCAAACCGCGATCTCGATCGAGTTGGCCGGGGACATTTCGCTCGGATTGATGATACCGACCTGCGGCACGTACAGCGCGCCGGCGATGCCGCACAGCACGGCCGAGAGCGTCCACACGAACAGCTTGTAGCCGAGCGGGTTGTAGCCGGAGAACATCAGGCGGCCTTCCGAGTCGCGGATGGCAGTCAGCACGCGGCCGACCTTCGAGCGGATCAGGTAGCGCGTCAGGAAGATCACGCCGATCAATGCCAGCGCCGTAATTGCGAAAATAACCGCGCGCGTCGAAGGCGCGGTGACCGGATATCCCAGTACGCGCTTGAAATCGGTGAAGCCGTTGTTGCCGCCGAATCCGGTGTCGTTGCGGAAGAACAGCAGCATGAAGGCGAAAGTCATCGCCTGGGTGATGATGGAGAAGTACACGCCCTTGATGCGCGAGCGGAAGGCGAAGAAGCCGAACACCAGCGCCAGCAGGCCGGGTACCAGGATCACCAGCGCCGCGCTCCACAGAAAGTACTCCGACCCGGTCCAGAACCAGGGAAAGGCCTTCCAGTCCAGAAACACCATGAAGTCCGGCAGGTCCGACTGGTACTGCCCCTCGCGGCCGATCTGGCGCATCAGGTACATGCCGAAGGCGTAACCGCCGAGCGCGAAGAACACGCCGTGCCCGAGCGAGAGAATCCCGGTATAGCCCCATAGCAGATTCATCGCCATGGCGACGATGCAGTAGCACATGATCTTGCCGGCCAGCGTGATGGTGTACGCCGACACATGCAGGGCACTATCCGGCGCAGGCAGCAGATACAGCAGCGGCAGCACTACCAGCGTGAACAATGCAAAGGCGCCCAGCGCCATCCAGCCCGCCCGGCCGAACAGCGGTTCGATGCGCGGGACGTATCGCATCTCCAGTTTTTCAAGCTTCAACGGCGCGCCCCTTCAGTGCAAAGAGCCCCTGCGGGCGCTTCTGGATGAAGGCGATGATCAGCACCAGGACCAGGATCTTGGTGAGCACCGCGCCGATGTGTGGCTCCAGAAACTTCGACAGCACCCCCAGGCCGAGCGCAGCATAAACGGTGCCGGCAAGCTGGCCGACGCCGCCGAGCACCACCACCATGAACGAATCGATGATGTAGCTCTGTCCGAGATCGGGACCGACATTGCCGATCTGCGACAGCGCGCAACCGGCAAGGCCGGCCACACCCGAACCCAGCCCGAACGCCAGCAGATCCACGCGCCCGGTGGGTACCCCGACGCACGACGCCATGGTGCGGTTTTGCGTCACGCCGCGGACAAACAGCCCGAGCCGGGTGCGCGACAGCATCAGCCACATCATCAACAGCACGAACATCGAGAAGGCGATGATGACGATGCGGTTGTACGGCAACACCATGTTGGTGAGTTCCACCCCGCCCGACATCCAAGAGGGGTTCGCCACTTCCACGTTCTGCGCGCCGAAGATCTGCCGCACCAACTGGATCAGAAACAGGCTGATGCCCCAGGTGGCGAGCAGCGTTTCCAGCGGCCGTCCGTAAAGCCAGCGGATCACGCTGCGCTCCAGCGCAATCCCGACCAGTGCCGAGGCGGCGAACGCCACCGGGATGGCTGCGAGCAGGTACCAGTCGAACAGCGCGGGCGCATGAGACTTGAACAACTGCTGGGTGACGAATGTCGCATAGGCGCCGATCATCAGCATCTCGCCGTGCGCCATGTTGATGACCCCGAGCAGGCCGTAGGTGATCGCCAGGCCCAGCGCCACCAACAGGAGAATGCTGCCCAGTGACAGGCCGGTGAACAGCCGGGCGAGGTATTCGCTGATCAGCAGCCGGTTCTGAATCGAGTCGATCGATAGTTCTGCCGCCGCACGCACTTTCTCATCGGGCTCGATGAAACTTCCGGAAGCGTCCTTTTCCAGCAGCGCCCGCAGCCGGGTCCCGACCTGCGCCTGATTGCTCTCGCCCAGCGTTCTGACTGCGGCCAGCCGGATTCCGGGATCGCCGCTTTTCAGGTCCAGCGCCGCTTTGGTCTGTTGCAACGATTTCCTGATTCCAGGATCGCTCTCCCGGGCGATTGCCTTCTCGATCAGCGGCAGCAATGCGGCCTGGCTGGTTGCTTCGATCGCCTTTGCCGATACGAGCCGCACGGCGCGATCGGGCGACAGCAACTTGAGCGCGCCGATGGCGGTGTCGAGTGCGCCGCGAATCCTGTTAGTGACGACGATGCCTTCGAGGCCCTCGGGTGCAGGCTCGATCGGCGCCATGGTGGCCGCATCGAAGACCTTGTCGTCCCGGACGACGACCACGCGGCCGGAGGATGTGACGTTGACCTGGCCATCCTGCATGGCCTGCAACAGCGCGAGCGCCGCGTCGTCGCCGGATGCAACCAGCGCGTTGATGGCCTCGAGCCTGGCGCCGACGTCCTCGGCACCCAGCCCGGCGACGACTTGCTCGTCGAGCGCGCGCGCCGTAACGGAGCAGGCGAGCACTGCGACGAATGCGAAGACAAGCAATACTGGTTTCAAGCGCGTTTCCCTTAAGGTGTATCGCGCGAACGAAATTCAAAAAAAGGGCCCGCGGCTCGTCACTGCCCTACCGCAGGCCCTGCCCTGATGCTGTTGTCGACTGCGGAATGCGCGCAAGGAAAACGCGCAACCCGCGGTCGGGTAATGCGATTACAGGCCCTGCTTGCCTTCGTTACCCGCGATGAACGGGCTCCACGGCTGGGCGCGGATCGGACCCTTGGTCTTCCACACCACGTTGAACTGACCGTCGCCCTTCACTTCGCCGATCATGACCGGCTTGTGCAGATGATGGTTGGTCTTGTCCATCGTCAGGGTGAAGCCGGACGGCGCCTTGAAGGTCTGGCCGGCCATCGCCACGCGAACCTTGTCGACGTCGGTGGTGCCTGCCTTCTTCACCGCCTGCGCCCACATGTGGATGCCGACGTAAGTGGCTTCCATCGGATCGTTGGTGACCACGGTGTCGAGGGTGGGAAGCTTGTTCGTCTTGGCCCAGTCCTTGTATATCTTGATGAACGCGGTGTTTTCCGGGTTCTTCACCGACATGAAGTAGTTCCACGCGGCCAGGTGGCCGAGCAGGGGCTTGGTGTCGATGCCGCGCAGTTCCTCTTCGCCGACCGAGAACGCCACCACCGGCACGTCGGTCGCCTTCAGTCCGGCGTTGCCCAGTTCCTTGTAGAACGGCACATTGGAGTCGCCGTTGATGGTGGAAATCACCGCGGTCTTGCCGCCGGCCGAAAACTTCTTGATGTTGGCCACGATCGTCTGGTAATCGCTGTGGCCGAACGGCGTGTACACCTCCGCGATGTCCGTCTCGGCCACGCCCTTGGCCTTGAGGAATGCGCGCAGGATTTTGTTGGTGGTGCGCGGATAAACGTAGTCGGTGCCGAGCAGGAACCAGCGTTTGGCGGCGCCGCCTTCTTCGCTCATCAGGTACTCGACCGCGGGAATGGCCTGCTGGTTGGGCGCCGCGCCGGTATAGAACACATTCTGGGAAAGCTCTTCACCTTCGTACTGCACCGGGTAGAACAACAGGCTGTTCAGTTCCTCGAACACCGGCAAGACCGATTTGCGCGACACCGAGGTCCAGCAGCCGAACACCACGGCCACTTTGTCCTGGGTGATCAACTGGCGCGCCTTCTCGGCGAACAGCGGCCAGTTCGAAGCCGGGTCGACCACCACCGGTTCGAGTTTCTTGCCGAGCAGGCCGCCTTTGGCATTGATCTCCTCGATCGCCATCAGCGCCGTGTTCTTCAGCGCCGTTTCCGAAATCGCCATGGTCCCCGACAGCGAGTGCAGGACGCCGACCTTGATGGTGTCGGCAGCCGTCGCCGTTGCCGCAATCGCAGAGAACGCGATTCCGATCAACGACTTCAATAAATTTCTGCGATTCATAAAACTCCCCTGAAAGATGTTGAACAATGACCGCCGGCGCTCGCGGATTCCGGACTGCCGGACAGTGCGCCTCTGGCTGCGGCAATTCGGATCGTCTTGCGACGAGCAGGTCTGGGATTGCGCGTGACTGTTTCGCAACAACCGTGCCGATGCATCGCAATCGCAACGAATGCCTTTGCGTTTCATGTGCTTGTAGATTTGCAGAGAGCTCGAAGAGATGGTTTTGGAGCGCCGCAGCCACGCATGCGAAACGACGCGCGCACCGGGTTTGTGCGTCGGAGGCCGGCGATGCACAACGAAGTCGCGGACGCCACGCCGGAACTTGAACGACCGGGAATCTCCGCCGTTTGTGCCCCACTTGCGTCCCCGTCCCTGTTACTGTATATAATAACAGTACAGGAGGCTTCCCATGGACGATCTGACTCCCCGCCAGGCCGAGATATTGCAACTGATTGCCGATTTCGTGCAGAGCACCGGCTTCCCGCCCACCCGCGCTGAAATCGCCAGGAGCCTCGGTTTCCGTTCCGCGAACGCCGCCGAGGATCATCTCAAGGCTTTGGAAAAAAAAGGTTTTATCGAATTGTTTGCCGGCGCCTCGCGCGGCATCCGGCTCAAGGAGGGACTCGGCCTGCCGGTCATCGGCCGGGTCGCGGCAGGCAGCCCGATCCTCGCCGAAGCCCATGTCCAGGGGCGCTACCAGGTCGACCCGCTGCTGTTCAGCCCGCGTGCGGATTACCTGCTGAAAGTGCGGGGAATGAGCATGCGCGATGCCGGCATCCTCGACGGCGACCTGCTGGCGGTGCACCGCACCCGGGAGGCGCGCTCCGGCCAGATCGTGGTGGCGCGCCTGCACGACGAAGTCACGGTGAAGCGCTTCAAACGCCAGGGCAACCAGGTGCAACTGCTGCCCGAGAACCCGGACTTCAAACCCATACATGTAGACCTGAAACGCGATCCGCTGGCGATCGAAGGGCTGGCGGTCGGGCTGATCCGGAATGGCAGGATTTCGTGAGGCGAAAGGCGTGAAGGGTGAATGGCAGCAAATCCGTGCAGGTGCAGGTGATGACATCTCTTAACCGCATCAATCAGGAGGAAACCATGGAACGAGAAAAGACCATCGAGATTCTCAAGGCCCTGGCCGAGGGCATCGATCCCGGCACCGGCGAGCACTACCCGGCCGGCGGCCCCTATCAGCATCCGGACACCGTCCGCGCGCTCTTCGCCGCAATTCGCGGACTGGAGAATCCCGCGCCGCGCCCGGCAAAAACGGACGCGCCGCAGAAACCCGTCCCTGAAAACGCCGGACGTCCCTGGTCCCAGGAAGAAGACTCGCGCCTCGGCCAGGCCTACGACTCGGGCAAATCCGTCGAAGAACTCGCCCAAATGCACAAGAGAAGCAAATGGGCGATCGAATCCAGGCTAGCGCGCATGGGCAAGATTCCCGCTCCGCCGCCCTTCGTGCCGCGTTCTTCGCCGAAGAATACGGCGAGCGAGCCAGCCGTCCGGTATCAGTAAGAACGCTCACCGCAGAGACCGCAGAGGCACGGTGGAAAAACCGAAAAGATACTGGTCTGGTTTTTCTCTGCGTTCTCTGCGTTCTTTGCGTTCTCTGCGACTCTGCGTTGGGTTTTGATTTTACGAGTCACGTCGTCACGGCCTTTTTATGTCATTCGCCCTGCAAACACTGCTGCAAAACCCCGCCATCTGGCGCGGGAGCGAGCAGGCGCACGTTCAGCTTCCCAGCATTCCCACCGGGTTTGCCGAGCTCGACCGCGAGCTGCCCGGCGGCGGCTGGCCGCGCGGCGTGGTGAGTGAACTGTTCACCGAACGCAGGGGCATCGGCGAGTTGTCGCTGTTCGTGCCCGCGCTGGCGAACCTGTCGCGCGAGGACGGCTGGCTGATGCTGATCGCCCCGCCCTGGATCCCCTACGCGCCGGCGCTGGCCGCGCGCGGCATCCGGCTCTCGAAGCTGGTCGTGGTGGACACGCGCTCGGACAAGGACACGCTGTGGGCGGCGGAGCAAGGACTGCGTGCCGGCAACTGCTCTGCGGTGCTGGCATGGCCCGCCGCGATCAACGAGCGCAGCCTGCGCCGGCTGCAGCTCGCCGCCGAGGAAGGCGGCAGTTTCGGGGCGATGTTCGGCGCGGCAGCGCGCGCCGCGCCTTCTTCTCCTGCGCCGCTGCGCATGCAGCTCGGCACGCGGCAGAACCGGCTTGCGGTGCGCATCGTCAAGCGCCGCGGCAGTGGCCGGGTACCGACGCTGCTGCTCGACGTCGAGCGCAATCGTGCAGCCGCGCCAATGCCCGCTTCCCGGTTCCGGCAACCGCTTGCTCATGCCGGCGGCGGGTAAGGATAAAAAACCTCAACGCAAAGACGCAAAGAACGCAAAGGAACGCAAAGAAATTCGTCAAGAATCCGAATGTGGGAATGTGCCCGCAGTCCAGGAACCAGCTACCGTATTGGCGTGCCATCTTCCCCCAGGAATATTTTTCCAGGTTTCCTTTGCGTCCTTTCTTGCCCTTCTCTGCGCCCTCTGCGTCAACGCTTTCAGAATTTATTTTCAACGCAGAGGCGCAGAGTAAAAAAGAGTACGCAGAGAAAATATTGGAAGTATGAGTGCCGGACGAAAACGTTGAGCCATTCTCCCGTTTTTGTTCCGATTTCCTTTGCGCCCTTTCTTTTCCTCTTTGCGCCCTTTGCGTCAACGCTCTTGATCTTGAAAGACGTCCATGCTGTGGGCCGCCGTCCATCTTCCCGACTTGTCGCTGCAATTGCGGCTGCGCGGGACAGTCGCGCCCGGCCCGGTGGTGATACAGGACGAGAGCCATCGCCCGCGCGTGCTGTCGTGCAACGACGCTGCAACCGGGCTCGGCATCCGGCCCGGCATGCCGGTATCGGCGGCGTTCGCGCTCGCCGCCGGGCTGCACCTTTTCACCCGCGACCCGGAAAAAGAAGCGAAAGCGCTTAAGGGCGTGGCGTTGTGGGCGGGGCAGTTCACGCCCACGGTGAGCATCGCGTCCGGCAACGAAGTGCTGCTCGAAATCGGCGGCGGCCTCAGGCTGTTCGGCGGACTGCGCCAGCTTGGCGGGCGCATCCGCGCCAATCTCCGGGAGCTGGGCTATTACGCTGTGGTTGCCGTCGCGCCCACCGCCACCGGCGCGCTGCTGCTCTCCCGCGCCGGCATCGCCACTTCCGTCGGCGACCGTCACGAATTGCGGCGCGCGCTGGCGCCGCTGCGGCTGCGGCTCCTCGACCAGCCCGCGGACACCGTGGCCATGCTCGCGGGAATGGGCGTGCATACCGTCAGGGATTATCTGGCCCTTCCGCGCGACGGGCTGGCGCGCCGCTTCGGCCAGCGGCTGCTCGACGAAGTGGACCGCGCACTCGGACACCTTCCCGATCCGCGCCCGTCTTTCATCCCGCCCGCACGCTATGCGACCGCGCTCGAGCTGCCCGCACCGGTGCAGGAAACCGAGCCGCTGCTGTTCGCCGCCAAGCGCCTGATCCTCGAACTCGCCGGCTATCTCGCCATGAAGCAGGCCGGCGTGACGCAACTGCGATTCGATCTCGAACACGCTGATCGCAGTGCCACCCGGGTCGCGGTCGGGCTGTCGGCAGCCAACCGTGATGCCGGTCATCTGTTCACGCTGCTGCGCGAAAAACTCGCCACCGTCGAGCTGCCCGCTCCGGTCGAAACCATCCGGCTGATCGCCGCGGAAACCCGGCCGCTCGGATCACACAACCGGTCGCTGTTTGCGGACCGGCGCCCGGGCGCGGAAGACCGCTGGCGCGTCATCGAGCATCTGCGCGCGCGCCTTGGCGCGGATGCGGTATACGGCCTGGGAATGTTCCCCGACCACCGTCCCGAGCTTGCGCTGCGCCGCGTGCCGGCGGGAAAAGCGCAGGACGGCGATTGCGATCTTTACCGCCCGCTGTGGCTGCTCGCCCGGCCGCTGCCGCTGAAGGCGGACGACCTGCTTCCGCAGGCAGACGGGCCGCTCACGCTGCTCGACGGACCGGAGCGCATCGAGTCCGGCTGGTGGGACGATTTCGACGTGACGCGCGACTACTTCGTCGCGCGCGATGATTCAGGAGTAAAGCTGTGGATCTTCAGGGAACGCAACGATCAGAAGAACTGGTTCCTGCACGGCCTGTTTGCCTGACAGCCAGACCTATTACTGCTGAGCAAACCCTGATGATTTCTTCATCACCAGCCATGCCTCTATTGTCTTTCACTCCCGCCGCCGGCAGTGCCTGCGGCTCAGCTCTTGTTCTCATGGACGCAAAGGATGTTGCCTTCGGGGTCCTTGAACCACGCGGCCTTGTCGGATCCGACCACGCAGACATGCTCCACCGTTTTGAACCCGGGCAGGTCGTAGTCTTCGAACACCACGCCGCGTTTCTTCAGCTCCTTTATTTCCTTCACCACGTCCTCCACCTCGAAGCTCAACGCCGTGTGCTCGGCCTTGGTGCCCTGAGGCTTGGGGATGAGCGCGATGGTGGATTGCCCCGCGCACGCGAACATGAAGTTGCCGTCGGCTGCGAAGCCGAGCGGCTTCAGGCCCAACGTCGTCTCGTAAAAACTGCGCGCGCGGTTCATATCCTTCACCGGCAGGATGGTGGTCGTCGGTGCAGTGTTCAGCACGGTTTTCTCCCTTCTGTTCGATCGGCGGGGACGCGTGCCTCGCGCAGGCGCAAAGGCCGCATTCCGGGACAGGCTGTCCTGCTTGGTTAAAGATAATCTTCCCGGCTGCCGCAAGGCGGTTTACGGGTTTCTTGCAAAGGCGATCGTTTCACCATGCCGCAAGCTTACGTCGAACTGCACTGTCTTTCCAACTTCACTTTCCTGCGCGGTGCATCCCGCGCCGAGGAACTGGTGGAGCGTGCCGTGCAACTTGGCTACTCGGCACTCGCGATCACAGACGAATGTTCGCTTGCCGGCGTGGTGCGGGCGCATGTCGCGGCGAAGGAGCACAACCTCCAGTTCATCATTGGCACCGAGATCCTGCTGGGAGACGAGGAACAAGGTTCGAACCAAAACCCGGAACCTCGACGCAAAGGCGCAAAGGACGCAAAGAAAAACGAAATCGAACGTGAAAACCGTCTGCGCTTGGTACTGCTGGCACAGAATCGTGAAGGCTACGGCAATCTTTCGGAGTTGATCACCCGCGGCAGGAGAAACGCGGAAAAAAGCGAATACCGCCTCTCGCGTGCAGATCTCGGCTCGGGACTGGAACACTGTCTCGCCCTGTGGCTGCCGCCGGCGCAACCGCGGCCCGAAGATGCCCATTGGCTTGCGCAGCGTTTCCCCGGCCACACCTGGATCGCCGTCGAACTGCTGGCCCGCGGTGGCGACTGGGACCGGCTCGAAACCCTGCAGCGCCTGGGCAGGCAGACCGGGCTGCCGCTCACCGCCTGCGGCGACGTGCACATGCACGTACGCAGCCGCCGCGCGCTGCAGGACACGCTGAGCGCAATCCGGCTCGGCGTACCGGTGGCCCAGGTCGGCCGCGCGCTGCTGCCGAGCGGCGAGCGCCACCTGCGCCGGCGCGAGACGCTGGAGCGCATCTATCCGCGGGAACTGCTCGCAGAAACGCTGCGCATCGCCGCGCGCTGCGATTTCTCACTCGACAGCCTGCGCTACGAATATCCGCAGGAGATCGTCCCCGCCGGCGAAACGCCTGCGCAGTATCTGCGGCGGTTGACCGAAGAAGGGTTGATGTGGCGCTTTGCGCCACCAGGCACGAGGCGCGAGGCACGAGGCGAGAGGGAGGATCAGGAGCCGCACAGCGGCTCAGGTATGAGGCATGAGGCCCGAGGCGCGAGGAAAGATCAAAAGCATCAAGACACAGACACGGGGAATGCAATTTCTCACCTCTCGCCTCCCGCCTCTCGCCTCTCGCCTCTCGCCTCACCGGCGGCGGTACCCGACCGGGTACGCAGCCTTGTCGAGCACGAACTCGCGCTGATCGCGGAACTCGGCTACGAGCCCTACTTCCTCACCGTCCACGACATCGTCAAATACGCGCGCAGCCGGGGCATCCTCTGCCAGGGCCGTGGCTCGGCGGCGAACTCCGCGGTGTGCTACGCGCTCGGGATCACCGAAGTGGACCCCGGACGGATGCAGATGCTGTTCGAACGCTTCATCTCCAGGGAGCGCAACGAGCCGCCCGACATCGACGTGGATTTCGAGCACCAGCGCCGCGAGGAGGTCATCCAGTATCTCTACGCCAAATACGGGCGTGAGCGCGCCGCCATCGCCGCCACGGTGATCACCTACCGCTCGCGCAGCGCCTTCCGCGACGTCGGCAAGGCGCTCGGGCTGGATCTCACCCAGCTGGACCGCATCTCCAAGAGTTTTGCCTGGTGGGACCGGCGCGACGAACGCGCCGCCCGGCTGCAGGAAGCCGGCTTCGACCCGGAATCGCCCGTCATCCGGAAACTCGTCTGGCTCACCGACGCGCTGATCGGGTTCCCCCGCCACCTGTCGCAGCACGTCGGCGGCTTCGTGATCTCGCGAGGCCCTCTCTCGCGCCTGGTTCCGATCGAGAACGCCGCCATGCCCGAACGAACGAACATCCAGTGGGACAAGGACGATCTCGATGCGCTCGGCCTGCTGAAAGTGGACGTGCTCGCGCTCGGCATGCTCTCAGCGATCCGCCGCGCGCTCGACCTCGTGAGCCGCATCCGCGCAAAGCCCTTCGGCATGGCGGATGTGCCGCCCGAGGATCCGCAGGTCTACGCCATGCTGCAGCAGGCCGATTCGATCGGCGTGTTCCAGATCGAGTCGCGCGCGCAGATGTCCATGCTGCCGCGGTTGCGGCCCGCGAACTACTACGACCTGGTGATCGAAGTGGCGATCGTCCGTCCCGGACCGATTCAGGGCGGCATGGTGCATCCGTACCTGCGTCGGCGCCAGGGCCTGGAGCCGGTCACCTATCCTTCCGAGGCCGTGCGCAGCGTACTCGAACGCACGCTCGGCGTGCCGATCTTCCAGGAGCAGGTGATGCAGCTTGCCGTGGTCGCCGCTGGATTCACGCCGGGCGAAGCCGATCATCTGCGCCGCTCGATGGCGGCGTGGCGCAGGAAAGGCGGGCTGCATCAGTTCGAAGAGAAGCTGATTTCCGGAATGCGCGAACGCGGCTACAGCGAGGAGTTCGCCAGGCAGATCTTCCAGCAGATCCTGGGTTTCGGCGAATACGGCTTTCCCGAGTCGCACTCGGCAAGTTTTGCGCTGCTGGTCTATGTCTCCGCGTGGCTCAAGTGCCATGAGCACGCGGCGTTCACCTGCGCGCTGCTCAACAGCCAGCCGATGGGCTTCTACGCGCCGTCGCAACTGGTGCAGGACGCGCAGCGCCACGGCATCGAGGTCAGGCCCGTCGACGTTCTGCAGAGCGAGTGGGACTGTACGCTGGAGCCGCGAAAAGAAGAGGAAAGAGAAAAGAGGAAAGAGGAAAGGTCGGATTTTGCCGAATCTCAATTGTCTCAGCCGGTTCTGCGTCTCGGTCTGTGCATGATCTCCGGCTTTTCACAGGAAGCCGCGAAGCGGTTGATCGAGGCGAGAGCCGCGTTGCGTCCATCCCTCGCCTCTTATGGGCGAAGCCCGGTATCCAGCGAAGCCGGGTGTCCTTCCCTTTCCTCTTTCCTCTTTTCTCTTTCCTCTGCCGCTGCCCTTACGCCTCGCTCTTCGACCGATCTCGAAGAGCTCGCGCTGCGCGCAAAACTCAACCGCCGCGACCTGCGCTGCCTCGCCGAAGCCGGCGCGCTGGCATCGCTGGCCGGGCATCGCCGCAACGCGGCGTGGCTGGTCGCCGGGATCGAGGAACGTCCACCGGTGCTCGCCTCGGCTGCGATCGTCGAATCCGCAGTCGATCTGCCCGCGCCCACCGAAGGCCAGGACATCGTCGCCGATTACGCCAGCCTGGGGTTGACGCTGCGCCGGCATCCGTTGGCGCTGTTGCGCCCGCACCTCGCGCGCTTACGCATGATCACCGCGCAGGAACTGCTGCACACGCCGACGGGAAAACCGGTACGCGTCGCCGGACTGGTGACCTGCCGGCAGCGGCCCGGCACCGCGAGCGGGGTCATTTTCATCACCCTCGAAGACGAGACCGGCCAGATCAACGTGGTGGTGTGGAGAGGCGTGTCGGAAAAGCAGCGCCGCCCGCTGCTGGCCGCCAGCCTGCTAGGCGTGCACGGGGTGCTGGAACGCGAAGGCGCAGTCACCCACCTGATCGCTGGAAAACTGGTGGACTACTCGGCTCTGCTCGGCAGCCTCGTCACCCACTCTCGCGATTTCCACTAACTCAAAAAAACCCGATCACCGCCAGGGACGCAAAGGACGCCAAGGTAAAACAAAAATCGGGAAACATGAACCTTCCGGTCCGGAGACAATGTCACGATTGACACGCCATCTGCCTTTTGTATCCGTTCTATTTCCTTGGCGTCCCTGGCGTCCTTTGCGGTCAATGCGTTTCGCTCCCCTGCCTGCGCCCTCTAGTCCGTGTGCTCTAATACCGCTCAATCCGGGAGGCAACATTGAAGTTTGATTTCGACACGCCGATAGACCGCCGCGGCACGGGCAGCATCAAGTGGGACAAGTACAAAGGCCGGGACGTGATTCCGCTGTGGGTGGCGGACATGGACTTCGCCTGCGCGCCCGCAGTGGTCAAAGCGCTGCATCGCCGGGTCGATCATCCGATTTACGGTTATGACGATCCGCCCGCCGAACTGGCCGGCACCATCGTCGCCTGCCTGGAGCGCGAGCACGGCTGGAAGATCAAAGCGGACTGGATCGTCTGGCTGCCGGGACTGGTCGTCGGCCTCAACGTGGTGTGCCGCGCCTTCGGCGAACCGGGTGACGACGTCCTCACCGCCACGCCGGTCTATCCGCCTTTCCTGTCCGCGCCGGTCGATTCGGCGCGTAAGGCCGTGCGCGTACCCATGTCAGAAAAGAACGGCGTCTGGCAATGGGACATTGCAGCGCTCGAGCGCGCCATCACGCCGAAGTCGCGCCTGCTGCTGCTCTGCAATCCGCACAATCCGGTCGGCCGCGTATTCTCGCGCGGCGAACTGCAGGCAATTGCCGAAGCGTGCGAACGCCATGACCTCACGCTCTGTTCCGACGAAATCCATTGCGGCCTGATCCTCGATCCGGACAAGCCCCATGTTCCCGTTGCGTCGCTCAGTGAAAACATCGCGCGCCGCACGGTGACGCTGATGTCGGCGAGCAAGACTTTCAACCTGCCCGCGCTCGGCTGCGCCTACGCGATCGCGTCGAACCCGGAGGTGCGCGCAAGAATCCGGAAAACGATGGCGGGGATCGTCCACCACGTCGGGATGATGGGATACATCGCGACGCTCGCCGCTTACCGCGATGGAAAGGAATGGCAACTCGCGCTGCTCGACTACCTGCGCGGCAACCGCGACCTGGTGGAGCGGGAATTCGGCCGCCTTCCGGCGCTGCGC
This sequence comes from Burkholderiales bacterium, assembly GCA_045403275.1. Classification (GTDB taxonomy): domain Bacteria; phylum Pseudomonadota; class Gammaproteobacteria; order Burkholderiales; family JACQAP01; genus JACQAP01. The sequence continues at coordinate 23,757 of JAXIOX010000092.1, forward strand.
ATCTGGCATGCGGAAGCGACCTATCTGTCGTGGATCGATGCGCGCGCGCTGCCGATCAACAACGCGCGAGAGTTTCTCGAAGAGGCCGGTGTCGGACTATACGATGGAGCGCTTTTTGGTGCGCCGGGTTTTCTGCGTCTCAATTTCGCCTGCCCGCGCTCGCTGCTCGAGCGCGCGCTCGAACGCATCTCCCGCGCATTGGCCTATCTTTGATCCTGATCCAAAACCTCAACGCAAAGGCGCAAAGTACGCAAAGGAACGCAAAGAAAACCTGACGACGGGTATGGACCGGCAAAGATACCCAGTCGTGAATGTTGCTCATAGTTCCGCATCTATGCCACGGTGTCGCCCCTTTCTCTTAATTTCTTTCCTTGGCGTCCTTTCTCGCCTTTCTTTGCGCCCTTTGCGTCAACGCCTCTGAATTTGTTTTTTGAGAGTTGTCAAAAAAACCGCGTTTCCTACGTTTTTTTCGGTAACATCTCCCGACTCACAATCGTGGGAACGCGCTATGGACCGATTCACGATTTCGCTGAACGAAGACCTGGCATGGCAATTCGACGAGATGATCCACAAGATCCATAAGAAGGGCTTTTGAAAGGAAACTGAATGGCATCTAGACCGCTTTTGTTCACGCCGATATCGCTGCGCGGGGTAACGCTCAAGAACCGCGTGGTCATCTCGCCGATGTGCCAGTACTCCGCCACGGACGGACTGGCCGACGACTGGCACTTCGCCCACCTCGCCAAGTTTGCGATCGGCGGCGCCGGGCTCGTCTTCGCCGAGGCCGCCGCCGTTGAAGCCAACGGCCGCATCACCCACGGCGACCTTGGCATCTGGTCGGACGCGCACATCGCGCCATTGAAGCGCATCGCCGATTTCGTCAAGTCGCAGGGTTCGGTGCCGGCGATGCAGCTCGCGCACGCAGGCCGCAAGGCTTCGATGCAGCGCCCATGGGACGGCAACGGCCCGATCAACGAAAGCGACCGCGCACGCGGCGAAGACGTGTGGCCGGTGGTCGCGCCCAGCCCGATTCCGATGGACAGCGGCTGGCTCACGCCGCACGAGCTCACGGTGACCGAGATTCGCCAGGTCCAGGAATCCTGGAAAAAGGCCGCGTTGCGCGCGCTTGCTGCAGGATTCGACGTGCTCGAGATGCACTCCGCGCACGGCTATCTCGGCCATGAATTCCTGTCCCCGCTTTCCAACAAGCGCAGCGATCAGTACGGCGGCGACCTAAAAGGCCGAATGCGTTTCAGCCTGGAACTGGCGGAGATCCTGCGCGCCGCCTGGCCGCAGGATAAACCGCTGTTCGTGCGCGTATCCTCGGTGGACGGCGTCGAAGGCGGCTGGACGCTGGACGACACCGTGGCGCTGGCGAAGGAACTCAAGGCGCGCGGGGTGGATGTGCTCGACTGTTCCTCGGGCGGGTTGATGGGTTCGGCTACCGCAGCGCGGGTGAAGCGCAGCCCCGGCTTCCAGGTACCGTTCGCGGAGCGCGTCAGGAAAGAAGCCGGCATGACGACCATGGCGGTGGGCCTGATACTCGATTCGCATCAGGCGGAGCAGGTGCTGCAATCGGGGCAGGCCGATCTGATCGCAGTGGGTCGCCAGGCCTTGTACGACCCGAACTGGGCGCTCCACGCCGAAGTCGCGCTCGGCGTGGAAGGAGAATACAAGTCGTGGCCTGTGCAGTACGGCTGGTGGCTGGACAAACGGCAGCACATACTGGCGCCTGAGGCGAAGGAAAAGGCGACGGCGTGAGAACGGCAGTGATGAGTGGCTAGTGGCTGGTGGCTAACAAAGAAAACTGCGCAACGTGGGACGGTGGTTGGTACATAGTGGCTGGGTGAAGGCGAACATTAAAAACGAAGGACAAACAGAAGGACAAACACTAGACACTAGCCACTAGACACCAACCACTTTATTGAGAGTTCCTATGTCCATTGACGGAATGAATCACTTCACGGTGCTCACCCACGACATGGATGCCACCCGCAACTTCTACGTCGGCATTCTCGGCTTGAAGGAAGGCTATCGGCCGCCGCTGGGATTTCCGGGTACCTGGCTGTACGCCGGCAATCAGCCGGTGCTGCACGTCATCGCCGGCAGGCCGCTGCCGGCAAATCCCGCCGGCGTGCTCGACCACATGGCGTTCTCCGCCTCGAATCTCCCCGATGTAGCGGCGAAGCTGAAGGCGAACGGCATAAAATTCGACCTGAGGAAACAGCCTGACTCCGGCGTATGGCAGTTGTTCTGCTTCGACCCCAGCGGCGCAAGAGTCGAAATGGACTTCGCGCCGGGGGAGAAATCTCCGGCCTGACGGATCCTGTCGGGGCGGCTGCGAGCGAATTCAGCGAAAAACCAAAGGTGAGTAAGCCGGGATTCTCGAGGGGTTGCCGGTTGCAGGTGAACGCCCCCGCTTTCCTCGACTGAAAAAAATAAGCTGCCCGGCGAAGCGGTTCACGAACCCGGCGCGAGGTGGGATTGGTGCGCCAGCGTTCTCCCGCGCAAAAAACCGGACACGGCGTGCATCCAGCGCGGTGACAAGCACCACTTTCGTGGTGACCGCTTCGACCTGCCTTGCATTCCGCTCCGGGGGGGCGGTCACCGTCAGTTCGTTCTGGCTTGCGTCGGACGGGAGGCGAACGACTCAGCACTGCCGACAATAACGGCGAGGCCAGACAGATGCGACCGGGACAGCTTATTGCAGAACACTTCCGCCTATTTCATCTCCTGGCCAGCCATCCAGTGAACGGGCCGACCTTGGCGATTCTGTTTGCTACCCGATCTCACGCTAGCTAAAGCAATCTGGAAAAGCAAATCTATCAAAGTGTCAGGTTTGAAAAATATCCTTTCCAATCAGACTGTTGGAAGCGGTCACGGCCGGCATCTGGCCAAAAAAAATTTCCAGGCCCGGTAGCCGCGCCTATTCCGTTTTGTCTGACCGTATAGAGCTCGTGTTGCTGCAACGCAACAAATGCAAGCCTCGGAAAATTTCTAACCAATAAGAATCTCAAGTGAAAACAACAAAATAGATATTTGAAGCACTTCTGTTGGCAGCCATCCTGGCCTTCGCCGTTGAATGGAGCCTAGCTGCCGGGAACAAGGACGAAATCGTCTTCGTCGACCGGAGCAGCATTCAGCAGGATGGCGACCTGAAGAAGGCGCGTGTGCTCCACAGCTACAGCAAGGTGCGAACGATCGGCGATGAAGCGTTCCCGCACAAATCCGAGATCCTGCTCTACGCCGTGCGTTGCGGGGACCGCAGTCTCGGCTTCGAACAGTGGACCATGACAGCCGGTGAAATCGGCAGCGGCGAGACCATCTGGAGCGGCCACGTCGCCGGGCCCACGCTCTACCAGGATCTGCACAATCCGATGGTCATCAGCATGATCGACTCGGTGTGCAACGGCTGACGCCGGGTAAAAGAGGAAAGCGGGAAGCCGAGCGAAAGCAGGGATTAGTCCCTGCTTTTTCTTTCCCCTTTCCTCCGTCTTTTGCTTTTCCGCAGCACGCAGCACGCAGCACCTGATCTTACCTCTCCTCTCGCCTCTTTCCTTCCCCTGTCTTTTGCATTTCCGCAGCACACAGCACG
>JAXIOX010000177.1:0-8022 GCA_045403275.1 Burkholderiales bacterium
CCTGGATTTCGGGCACTTGCTGGACCCGGTGCCACTGCATGTTTTTGCAGCCGCTGGCAAGTCCGCCGAAGTGGAGTTTTCGCAAGCGGAGCTCGCGCGGGTTGCCGCCGGTCCGGATGCGGCCACCGATGGCAAAATCAATCAAATCGTCCAGAAGCTAGCGGCCGAGGCCTGAAACAACCACATGCAATGCAGCCACTGCCAACACGAGAATCGCATCGGCGCGATGTTCTGCGAACAATGCGGATCGCCTTTTCCACGGGCTTGCACCAGTTGCGGCAGCGTGCTGTCCGCCAACGCAAATTTTTGCGCGGGTTGCGGGCGGAAAGTGACCGGCAGCGAAGCGGAGGTGGATCACCCGGGAATTCTCAAGACTTACACCCCCAAGCACTTGGCCGAGAAGATCCTCACCAACCGGAGTGCGCTGGAAGGCGAGCGCAAGCAGGTGACGGTGCTGTTCGTCGATATCGTCGGCTCGACGTCGCAGTCAGAGCGCCTGGACCCGGAGGAGGTACATGCCCTCATGGGCCGCGCCATCGAGCTCATGGTCGAGGAGGTCCACCGCTACGAGGGCACAGTCAACCAGTTTCTGGGTGATGGTGTGATGGCGCTGTTCGGCGCGCCCATCGCACATGAAGACCACGCGCGTCGCGCCGTTCAGGCCGCGCTTGCCATTCAGAGCGCCCTGCAGCCGCTGAATGACGAGCTGCGCAGCACGGGCCGCAGCGGTCTGCAAGTCAGACAGGGGCTGAACACCGGGTTGGTCGTGGTGGGAAGCATCGGTACCGACCTGCGCATGGACTACACCGCCGTAGGCGATACGACCAACGTAGCCTCACGGTTGCAGCATGTAGCGGCGCCCGGAGCTATCCTGATTTCCGGACGGACGCGAAGGCTGATCGAAGGTTTTTTCCTACTGCGCTCGATAGGCGACATCGACCTCAAGGGCAAGACTGAGAAGATTGCCGGCTTCGAGGTCCTTTCGGCCCAATCGACCCGCACGCGCATCGATATCGAAGCCGATCGCGGCTTGACGCCGTTGGTCGGTCGGGACAAGGAAATCCAAACTCTCGTCGGGGCCTTCGAGAAAAGCAAGTCGGGGGACGGACAGGTCGTGCTGCTGGTGGGAGACGCCGGGATAGGCAAGTCACGCCTGCTGATCGAGTTTCGTCGTCGCATCGGTGACGAGGTCGCCTGGTGTGAGGGACGCGCGCTATCCTTCGGACGCACCATGGCGTTCCATCCCTTGATCGACATGCTGCGACGGCTCTTCCGAATCCAGGAGACCGACGCCGAGGCAGACGTCATCGAGCACCTTGAGCACGCCGTGCTGGCGCTGGGTGATGAGCTGAAACCCGCGCTACCTTACCTGCGGCATTTGCTTGGCGTCGATCCAGGCAGCGTTGGTGCCATGGACCCTCGGTTGCGGCGCGCTGAAATTTTCGATGCGTTGAGGCGCTATTTTCTACGCGCGGCGCAGACACGTCCTCAGATAATAGTGTTCGAGGACCTGCACTGGATCGACCACGCCACAGAGGAGTTCCTGCGTTCGTTTCTCGACAGCGTGCCGGCAGCCCGCATACTGATAATTCTTACCCATCGCCCCGAATACGACTACCCGCTCGGGCAACGCAGCTACCAGACCGTGCAGAACCTAAGCCCCCTTTCAATCGAGGAAAGCGCCCGCGTAGGGGACGCGCTACTCCGCGATTACAAGCTGCCCGAAAAGCTTCGGGCGCTGATCTACCAGAAATCCGAGGGCAACCCGTTTTTCGTCGAGGAGGCAGTCAAGTCGATCCTGGAGTCAGAAACGCTCAAACACGAGGGCGACCAGGCTGTGCTGGTGAAATCGTTCTCCGAGATCCTCGTGCCCGACACGGTCCAGGACGCGATCATGGCCCGCATCGACCGTCTTGGGGAGGAACCGAAGCGAGTCTTGCAACTGGCTGCAGTAATCGGGAGAGAGTTTACTGGCCGTCTGCTCAATCGGCTGGCTGACATCCGTGACGGCACTGACGCGGTGATGCGTGAGCTCAAGGCCAAGGAGCTGATCTACGAGAAGAGCGTGTTCCCTGAGTTGATCTACATGTTCAAGCACGCGCTGACCCAGGAAGTTGCCTACAGCTCGCTGCTGATCAAGCGGCGCAGGGACCTTCACCGCCTTGTGGGCCTTGCGATCGAGGACCTGTATGGCGATCGGCTGGGCGAGCACTTCGAGGTCCTCGCCTACCATTTCTCCAAGGCCGAGGATTGGGAGGAGGCGCTCGAGTATCTGCTGAAGAGCGCAGTGAAGGCAGTGAAGGCGTTCGGGCTGCGCGGCGCGCTCCGCTTCTATGACGAAGCACTGGCGGCGGCGCGACAGCTCGGAGCCAAGCTCCCGGTGACCACACTGATGGAGATCCACGGTGCTCGCTCGGACTTGTTTTTCGGCGTGAGCGATTTCTCGCAAGCCCAGGCAGAAGCCGACGAACTTCTGAGTCTGGCGCTACGCACGGGCGACCGTACAATTGAAGCCGGTGCCCTGGTGCAGGGTGCACTCGCCAGGGTGTGGCGGGAGGATTTCCCCGAGGCCGTAGCGCGGGCCACTAAAGCCATCGAAATAAGCGAAACCGCTGGAGCGCAGACGGCCCTCGCAGGTGGCCTGTTCGTTACCGGCCTGGTGGATGCCCTCACGGGTCGGCACGAGAAAGCCGACGAAGAGATGGGTCGGGCGTTGAGTATCAGTCGATCCGTGCGCGACTTCACCAGGCAGGGAACCGCCCTTTTTTTCATCGGGGCCTTGAGGGGGTGGCACGGAAGATACCGAGAGAGTGTAGCGCTGGGTACCGAAGGCGTTCGGTTGGGTCGCGAGCAGCAGTTAGTCGTCCCGCTGATCCGCTGCCTCTGGACCCAGGGTATTGGGTATTCGGGGATGGGCGACTACGAGGCTGCCTTGGGCGCTCTGCGGGAAGGCCTGTCGCTGGCAGAGAAACTCGGTGACCAGGCGTTCATTTGCCGCTACCTGAATACGCTGGGCTGGCTCCACATCGAGTGCGGAGATCTTGATCCGGGGCTTGCGCTGAACGCGAGGAGCCTCGAACTGGCTCGCCGCGATAAGCACGCTACCGGAGCGGAGCGGGCGGCCTTCACTCTTCTCAACGAGGCCGACGCTTTCATGGCAAAGGGCGATCTCGCCGCTGCATCTGAGAAATCGGGGGAAGCTCTCCAGATCATGAGGCACCCACCACCATCTCGATGGATGACGTGGCGGTATTCGACACACGGCTACGTCAGCCTGGGCGAACTGGCGCTGGCGCGTGGAGACCCGGCGACCGCGGATGGGTTCGCGAATCAGAGCCTGGAGATCGCCGTCCCGACAAAGTCGAGAAAGTTTGAAAGCCGAGCTTGGCGGATCAAAGGCGAGAGCGCCATGATGCGCCGGCACTGGGACGAAGCAGAAGGGGCGTTGCGCCAAAGCCTGGCCATCGCGCAGGAAATTGACGAGCCGCGGCAGCTTTGGGAAAGCCAGGTGTCTCTTGGCCGTTTCAACCGGGAACTCAAGAGGGTGGAGGCGGCCGATCGTTCTTACCGCGCAGCGAACGAAATTCTGGAGCGTCTCCTGGGAAACGTGCGCGACCCCGGGCTTCGCGCGGGGCTGGAGTCGCAACTGCGCGGCCTGCGGGAGCCGTAACGAGGCGAAAAGCGGTCGGGCTTAAGCGGCAGTGAGTTTGGCGGCGAAGCGCGGGTAAGTTTCGGCGATGTCGCCGCGAATGGCGCCGCGGATTATCGCCAGGGTGCCGGCATCGGGGGGTGCAGTCGTTGGAACGCGATCCGGGCAGTCGAATTCGAAGCCGGTATTGTCGCGGATTTCTTCCATGCTGCGTCCAGGGTGCACGCTGTCGAGCCTGAAGCGGCGGCGCTCGCGGTTGAAGAAAAACAATCCCAGTTCGGTCAGCATCGCGTACGGGCCGCCAAGTCGATGCACGCGGGGTTTGCTGACGCCGGGCGCGCTGATGAAGTCCACTTTCGGCACCATGACCCGGCGGCTGTGCTCTTCGCGGAAGAGAATCACGCGCGGCACCAGAAAGTACAAATAAGCAGAGCCGAAGGAGCCGGGCCAGCGCACTTCGCTGTGCGGATACTCGCCGGTGCCGACCAGGTTGATGTTGGCCTGTCCGTCGATCTGGCCGCCGCCGAGAAAGAACGCGTCGATGCGGCCTTGTGCCGCCATGTCGAACAACTCGACGCCGCCGCTGGTGAAGGCTTCATTGCGCAGCGAACCGAGCACGGTGACCCGCATCGGCTCGCGCGACTGCGCACGCGACAGCAGTGCGCCGGCACCGGGAATCGGGGAGGAAGCCCCGACCGCTACGTGGCGGCAGCCGCGCAAAAGCCGCGCGATCACCGTGATCAGCAATTCGGTGCGGCTGAATTCGCTCATGCAACGGCGCGGCGGGTATCGAGCCAGGAATCGAGAAACCGCGTGAACCCCGCGGCCGTGCCCGCAGCCGCGACATAATCCGCCAGTGCCGCTTCGTCATCCGGATACAGATCCCAGAATGCAAGCGGCCAGGCCCCACGCTTGGCCGCTGCAACCCGCGTAACATAGATTGCAGGCAACACGCCGGCGGCCCGTTGCGGATCGTTCAGAAGATCGTCGTCGGTGATCTCCTCGACCGTCACCAGGGTTTGCCTGGCGGCGTGGGCCATGAGCATGAGTTCACGCTTCGCGCCGATGAACACGTTACCGTGACGATCAGCCAGCGGCGCGTGAAACAGCGCGATATCCGGGCGGATGCCGGGAAGCGCGACGATCCTGTCCTGCTCTGCGAACGGGTTGTCGATCACTTTCCAGTCCTGCCGGTGACGCAGCAGGTCGGTGCCGATGAGGCCGCGCAGCGGCATGAACGGAATGCCTTTCTCGCCGGCCTGCAGCGCCGCATAGATCGCCGGGCAGGTGGCGTCGAGCACGCGGATGCGGCCTTCGCGAACCGCCGCGGTGAAGCGCGGCGCGCTGCCGAATTCCCCCAGCGTTACCGCGGACGTTTCGATGGTCGCGACCGCGCCGGCGCCGATCAGGATGTCGGCCTGCAGCCCGCCTACAGGGACGCATACCAGGTGCAGGTCGCGCACGCCGCGGCGCACGAGCTCACGCGTTGCGGCCATCGCAACGCCCGACAAGTCCTTGGGCACGGCAAGCAGTGCACGATCGGGTATCGCGGCGGCGAGCGATTCGAGCGACGACACAACCTCCGATTCCAAGTTCGGCTCCTGTGGATCCCGGGACATGGCAACTGCGCCCTTTGTTACCGACGGGGCATTATGACGCGGAAGCCGCTTCTGGGTCTAACGTCGCGACCTCGTCCAGTTGGCGCTGGTCTCCGACGGCTGACGGGCGATGGTCAGCGTGTCGTCACCGTAGTAGCGACGGTCCATGTCGGCGATTTCCAGTTCCGCTTTGAAGATTGTTGCCTTGAGGGCCACGAGGGATGCCTTTGCGAAAAGTCGGTATGGCGGACGATTCCCAAAGCTGCTTGGCGGGAGGTTGATGGAGCATTCCGGGAAGGACGGGCCCGCGTGCGTTCTCCGTGTGCTTGCATTGTCACCCCCGCACGTGAAATAGTTGAAATGACCGGTTTGGCTTGGGGACGACATGCGCTCGACGATACGCTTCCTGCTTTCGATCACCCTGTCACTCGGAATTGCGCCCATCGAAGTACATGGCGAAGAGCCCGGCGCAGCGGCATCGCCGCAGCTCGCGAAACTGCGCAAGGAAATTGTCGATCTGGTCGGGCCAGCGAGCTGCATGAACCTGGTGCAATGCCGTGTCGCCGCAATCGGAATCGATTCCTGCGGCGGGCCGGCCGAATACCTGGCGTATTCGTGGCTCTCAACCGACAAGGGCGCGCTCGAGACCAAGATCGCGGAGTACAACTTCCTGCAGGAGGACCTGCAGAAGAAACAACAGCCGGCAGCAAGCTGTGCGGCGCTTCGCGAGCCGACCGCTGCGTGCGTCAACGGCCGCTGCGTGCTTCCCGGCAGCCGCTAAAAGGGCGAAATAAATGTCTGGTGGCCTGGGCCATCCGGGACTCCTGAGTTTCAGAAAAGGAAGCTCTAATCCGTTTACAGCACCGGCACCAGCAGCAGCGCGACGATGTTGATAATCTTGATCAGCGGGTTCACCGCCGGCCCGGCGGTGTCCTTGTAGGGATCGCCGACGGTGTCGCCGGTCACCGCTGCCTTGTGCGCGTCGGAACCCTTGCCACCGTAATGTCCATCCTCGATGTACTTCTTGGCGTTGTCCCATGCACCGCCACCGGTGGTCATCGAGATCGCGACGAACAATCCGGTGACGATGGTACCGATCAGAAGGCCTCCGAGCGCCTTGACTCCCGCGCCCGGACCCATCAGCCCGTTCATGCCGAAGGCAACGACCACCGGAACCAGCACCGGGAGCAGCGACGGCACGATCATTTCCCTGATGGCGGCCTTGGTTAGCATGTCCACCGCGCGTGAATAATCCGGCTTGGCGGTGCCTTCCATGATGCCCTTGATCTCGCGGAACTGGCGGCGCACTTCGTTCACCACCGACCCGGCAGCGCGGCCCACCGCTTCCATCGCCATCGCGCCGAACAGGTAGGGCACCAGGCCGCCGATGAAGAGCCCGATGATCACCGCCGGATCGGACAGACTGAAATCCACCAACTTGCCCTGGGCTTCGAGGTTGTGGGTGTAGTCGGCGAACAGCACCAGCGCGGCCAGACCGGCGGAGCCGATGGCGTAGCCCTTGGTCACCGCCTTGGTGGTGTTGCCCACCGCGTCGAGCGGATCGGTGATGTCACGGATTTTCGACGGCAGCCCTGCCATCTCGGCGATGCCGCCGGCGTTGTCGGTGATCGGGCCGTAGGCGTCCAGCGCCACGATCATGCCGGTCATCGACAGCATCGCGGTGGCGGCAATGGCAATGCCGTAAAGGCCGGCGAGCGAGTAGGAAACCCAGATCGACGCGCACACCGCCAGCACCGGCAAGGCGGTCGCTTTCATCGAAACGCCGAGGCCGGCAATGATGTTGGTGGCATGGCCGGTCTGCGACGCTAACGCGATGTGGCGCACCGGTGCATATTCGGTGGCGGTGTAATACTCGGTGATGACCACCAGCGCCGCGGTCAACACCAGGCCGACCAGCGAGGCGTAGAACAGGTTCATCGCGCCGATCGGGCTGTCGGCCATCATTTTCGTGGTGATGAAGTAGAAGGCGATCGCGGCGAGTACGCCGGAGACGATCACGCCCTTGTACAGCGCGTTCATGATCTTGCCGCCCTCGGAAGTCTTCACAAAGAAGGTGCCGACGATCGAAGCGATGATCGAAGCGCCGCCAAGAACCAGCGGATAAAGGATGCCATTCGCGCCGACCGAATCCACCATCAGGCCGCCGAGCAGCATGGTGGCGACGATGGTGACTGCGTAGGTTTCGAACAGGTCGGCCGCCATGCCGGCACAGTCGCCGACGTTGTCGCCGACGTTGTCTGCGATTACCGCGGGATTGCGGGGGTCGTCTTCCGGAATGCCGGCTTCAACCTTGCCCACCAGGTCAGCGCCGACGTCGGCGCCTTTGGTGAAGATGCCGCCCCCAAGTCGCGCGAAGATCGAGATCAGCGATCCGCCGAAGGCCAGGCCCACCAGCGCGTCCAACGCCTTGGCTTCGCCTGCGGAAGGCAGGATAGCCGCGTAATAACCGGCCACGCCCAGCAGGCCCAGTCCGACCACCAGCATGCCGGTGATCGCGCCGCCGCGGAACGCCACGTTGAGCGCGGCATTGATGCCGTGATTTGCGGCCTCGGCAGTGCGCACGTTGGCACGCACCGAAATGAACATGCCGATGTAGCCGGTGGCACCGGAGAGCACCGCGCCGACGATGAAGCCGACCGCGGTGTACCAGTCGAGCCCGAAGCCGAGCACCAAAAACAGCACCGCACCAACGATGGCGATGGTGCTGTACTGGCGATTCAAGTAGGCTTGGGCGCCCTGTTGCACGGCCCGTGC
>JAXIOX010000204.1:0-2474 GCA_045403275.1 Burkholderiales bacterium
GCGGGCGGAGAAAAAAGAGGTTCAGGTTTCCGAAGAGGATCTGGCCCATGCGCTGGGCGAACTTCGCGAGCAGTTTGCCAGCTACACGGCGGTGGAAGGCCGGGGGCTGGCCGACGGCGACTTTGCCCTGGTGTCATTCACCGGCACTCCCAAGGAAGGCGGAGGGAAGCCGGTTCCGGTGAACGACGTGATGGTGGAGATCGGCGGGTCGAACACGGTGCGCGAGTTCTCCGAGAACCTGCGGGGCGCCGGAGCCGGCGAAGAGCGCACCTTCGACGTGGTCTACGCGTCCGACTTCAGCGACCAGCGGCTGGCGGGCAAGACGCTCACCTACGCGGTGCGCATCCAGGCGGTGAGGAGCAAGGCGCTGCCCGAGCTGAACGACGACTTTGCGCGCGAAGTCAGCGACCTCACCACCCTGGCCGATTTGAAGGTGAAGCTGCGCGAGCGCCTGGAAGCCGAGCGCCGCCTGGCCGCCGAGCAGGAAGCCAAGGAAAAACTGCTGGACGAACTGGTGCGGCGCCATGAGTTTCCGGTGCCCGAGTCGCTGGTGAACCGGCAAATCGAAACCCGGATGGAGCGCGGGTTGCGGGCTCTGGCGGCGCAGGGCATGCGCACGGAGGACATGAAGAAGATGGACTTGGGCCGCCTGCGCGCGGGCCAGCGCGAGGGCGCGCTGAAGGAAGTGAAGGCCACGCTGATCCTGGACCGGATCGCCGATCGCGAGCAAGTGAGCGTGAGCGACGAAGATGTGGGCCGCGAGTTGGAGGATCTGGCGGCCCGCAGCGGACAGACGGCGGAGGCGCTGCGTTCCCGATTGACACGCGAAGGAGCGCTGGATAGAATCCGAAACAGAATCCGCCAGGAAAAGACACTCGACCTGTTGTATCGCCGCTCCGCATAGGACGGCTTGGCGGACCTCCTCCCCGAAGATCCGTGCTGTGCGGCCGACGTGCAGGCAGGAACGCAGAAAGGGCCATCCCAACATGCTGGTACCGATGGTGGTGGAGCAGACCAGCCGGGGCGAACGCGCCTACGACATTTACTCCCGTCTGCTGCGCGACAACATTATTTTCATCGGCAGTTCCATCGACGACACCGTGGCCAACCTGGTCACCGCGCAGCTGCTGTTCCTGGAAGCGGAAGATCCGGAGAAAGACATCCAGCTGTACATCAACTCGCCGGGGGGCTCGATCACCGCGGGTATGGCGATTTACGACACCATGCAGTTCGTGCGACCGAGCGTGATGACCATCTGCATCGGCCAGGCGGCGAGCATGGCGGCGGTACTGCTGGCGGCGGGAGCCGTGGGCAAGCGCTTTGCCCTGCCGAATGCGCGCATCCTGATTCACCAGCCTTCGATGGGCGGCCTGTCGGGCCAGGCCACCGATATTGACATCCACGCGCGCGAGATCCTGCGCATGCGGGAGATACTCAACCAGTTACTCTCCAAACATACCGGGCAAAAACTTGATAAAGTGGAGCGGGACGTAGAGCGTGACTTCATCATGTCGGCGGAGCAGGGGAAGGAATACGGCATCATTGACGACATCATCCACAAGCACCGCAAGTGACGCACCGCGGGAGGTGACGAAGTGAAGCCTCGCTCCGGTTCGGAAGAAGGGCTGCGCTGCTCGTTCTGCCACAAGTCGCAGGACGCTGTGGCCAAGCTGATCTCCTCCCCCAGCGACTACCCGCGCGCCTACATCTGCGACGAATGCGTAGCGGTGTGCAACTCCATCCTGGAAGACGACCGGCTGGAGGTCAAGCCGGCGGTTGCCCCCAGCGAACTGCCCAAGCCCCAAGAGGTGAAGACCTTCCTGGATGAGTACGTGATCGGCCAGGACCAGACCAAAAAGAAGCTGGCGGTAGCGGTCTACAACCACTACAAGCGCATCCACATGAACCGCCAGAAGAGCGGGGAGATCGAGCTTTCCAAAAGCAACATCCTGCTCATCGGTCCCACGGGCACGGGCAAGACTCTGCTGGCGCAGACCCTGGCCAAGATGCTCGACGTTCCCTTCGCCATCGTGGACGCCACCACCCTCACCGAAGCCGGATACGTGGGCGAGGACGTCGAGAACATCATCCTCAAGCTGCTGCAGGCGGCCGAGGGCGACGTGGGCCGCACCCAGACGGGCATGATCTACATTGACGAAGTGGACAAGATCGGGCGCAAGGATGAGAACCCGTCCATCACCCGCGACGTGTCCGGCGAAGGGGTGCAGCAGGCGCTGCTCAAGATCCTGGAAGGCACCATCGCCAACGTTCCACCGCAGGGCGGGCGCAAGCATCCGCACCAGGAGTTCACGCCCGTGGATACCACCAACATCCTGTTCATCTGCGGCGGCGCGTTCGTCGGGCTCGACAAGGTGATCGAGCGGCGCGTCGGCAAGAAGACGCTGGGGTTCCGCGCCGAGATCATGTCGCGCAAGGGGCACGACGTCGGCACGGTGCTCGAGCAGGTCGAGCCG
>JAXIOX010000169.1:0-6233 GCA_045403275.1 Burkholderiales bacterium
CCGCACAGGCCTATGGCGCGGGCGACAACCGTTCAGCCGCGCGTGCGATTTGGGCAGGCGTGTGGAGTATGCTGCTGGTGGCGCCGGCATTCGTGGCGATCGCCTTCTGCGGCCCGATCATCATCGGCTGGCTCGGGCTCGAGCCCAATGTGGCGCATCTCGCCGGGGAGTACTGGTTTCCACGCATGCTCGGCGGCATGCTCGCAGTCGGCATCTGGGGCACCACCGGGTTCTTCAACGGCATCGGCCGCACCCGCGTAACGCTGGCGATCATGACCTTCGTGACCGTGCTCAACGCCGTCCTGAATCAGCTTTTCATCTTCGAATTGGGTTGGGGGATTTCAGGCTCAGCGTGGGCCACCACCGCGGCCATGTTCGGCGGTTTGATGCTCGCGGCTGCGTTGTTCACCAGCCGCGCCATCGACCGCGAGTATCACTCGCGCCTGACCTGGCGTCCCAATGCTGCCGACCTGGCCAGACTGTTCCGGGTCGGCATCCCGATGGGCCTGTTTCCGGCGATCGATGTGGGCGGCCTGGCGATGTTCCAGGCCATGCAAGCGGCCGCCGGCGCAGTCGGCGGGGCCGCTACCCAGATCGTGATGATGCTCACTTCGCTCGCCTACCTGCCGACTATGGGATTTGCGCTCGCCGGAACCACGCTGGTCGGCCAGAGCATCGGCGCCGGCGACAAGGACTGGGCAACCCGGGTTGGCAACGCAACCATCAAGCTTGCGGTCGCATACATGGGACTGGTGACGGTGTTTCTGGCGGTAATCGGACCATGGCTGATTCCGCTGTTCGTCAACCCTGCCGATCCGAACGCTGCAGCGGTCACGTCGCTGGGCCGCACGCTGCTGTGGTTCGCGGCCGGCTACCAGATTTTCGACGGCCTCAACCTCGGCGCCGGCTTCTGCCTGCGCGGCGCGGGCGACATGCGGGTACCGACGGTGGCGATCGTCTTCCTGTCCTGGTTCGGATTCGTTCCCTTCACCCACATGTTCACGTTCGCGCCCGGACAGGGCTGGGTGAATTTCCTGCCGCAGTTCGGTTACGGCACCGTCGGCGGCTGGGCGGTTGCGCTGGTCTACACCTGCATTCTCGGCAGCCTCATATACCTGCGCTGGCGCTCCGGCGCGTGGCGTCGGATCGACCTGCGGTAAGATGCGCATGCAAACAACACAGGGCACGACGCCAGGCGGCCCACCACAATCGGGAGGGGTTCCATGAACAGGCTTATCCGTTCGGCTGCCGCGTGCGTTCTGGCCGGCGCTGCGTTCACTGCGCACGCCGCCGCGCTGCCGGAAGCAAAACCGGAGGACGTCGGCATGTCCTCGCAGCGTCTCGCCCGGCTCGACGCCACCATGCAAAAAGCGGTGGATTCGGGCGAGTTGCCCGGGGTGGTCATCCTGATCGCGCGCGACGGCCGGCTCGCCTATGCCAGGAGTTTCGGCTGGCAGGACCGCGAAAAGAAAATTCCCATGCGCAACGACTCGATTTTCCGCATCTACTCGATGACCAAGCCGATCGTCAGCGTTGCGGCGATGATGCTGGTTGAGGAAGGCAGGCTCGGGTTGCACGAGCCGATATCCAAGTTCATACCCGAGTTCAAGGACATGCAAGTCGGCGTCGAGGTCAAGGACGCGGCTGCCGGCCCATCCACGTTGTCGCTGGTGAACGCCAAGCGCCAGATCACGGTACAGGACCTGTTGCGGCACACCTCGGGCCTGACTTACGGCGCCCTCGGACAGGACACGCCAGTCAAGAAAATGTACCGCGACGCCGGCATTTTTTCGCAGAAGTGGGTGCTGGCGGATTTCGTCAAGGCTCTCGCCAAGCTGCCGCTCGCCTACGAACCCGGCACAACCTGGGAATACGGGCATTCCACCGACGTGCTCGGGCGCGTCGTGGAAGTCGTCTCCAGCCAGACCCTGGATGTGTTCCTCGCCGCGCGCATTCTCAAGCCCCTGAAAATGGTGGACAGCGGCTTTCACGTGCCCGCCGACAAACTCGGTCGGCTCGCGCAACCGGCGCCCGATGTGTACACCGGCAAGACCCCGGAACTGCTCGACGTCACCCAGCCGGCGACGTTTTTTGCCGGCGGCCACGGCATGGTATCCACCGCCGGCGACTATCTGCGCTTCGCGCAGATGCTCGAGAACGGCGGGGAACTCGACGGCGTGCGTATCCTCGCGCCGAAGACACTGGAGTACATGAGCGCCAACCATTTGAACCCGAATATCGGCCCCGGCCCGACCTTCCTTCCCGGGCCTGGCTACGGCTTCGGACTCGGCTTCGGCACGCGGCTCGAGTCGGGACAGTCGGAATGGCCCGGCACGCCCGGCGAGTACTTCTGGGGGGGCTACGCCGGGACCTACTTCTGGGTGGATCCACTCGAGAAACTGGTGCCGGTAATGATGTCGCAGGAACCGGTGCGCCGCCCGCACTATCGCTCGCTGCTGCGCAATCTGGTGTATCAGGCGATCATCAACTAGCCCCTCACCCCGGCCCTCTCCCCGAAAACGTGGATAGGGTGTAAAAGTACGCAGATGCGACGATCAGTCGGCATTCTGCTCTCCCTCACCGCGGCATTGTTGCTTGTTCCGCCACCAGCGCTGGCGCAGGCGGAGACGACGCGCACTTTTCTGCTGGTGGCGCAGCCAGACATGCTCGACCCGAATTTCTCCCGCACGGTGGTGCTGGTCATGCGCCCTGAGGAAGGCGGACCGCTCGGCGTCATCCTCAACCGCCCCACCAACGTCCGGTTGCGCGAGCTGTATCCGGAGCGCTCAGAATTGACTGGCCGCGACGATCTCGTGTTCTTCGGCGGGCCGGTGCAACCCGATGCGCTGTTGTTTGCCTTCCGCTCCGCGGTGAAACCACCGAAAGGCCTCAACGTAACCGGGGACATCTACATCAGCGGCTTCAGCGAGGTTCTCGACGAATTGCTGAAGCATCCGGAGAACGCCAGGGAACAACGTTTCTTCGCCGGCTACGCCGGCTGGGCGCAAGGCCAGATCGAGTTCGAAATCGCCCGGGGCGGCTGGTACACACTGCCGCTGGACGTGGACGCGATCTTCAAGATGAACCCGCTGACGATCTACGATGAATTGGTGAAGCGCGCAGCCGTACGGCGCATCGAAACCCGGCGCGGTTTCCGCGACAGCACAACGGCGGCCGCAGGCCGGTACTGAGCGCGCGGCCGTTGTTGCGAACCATGCTGCCCAATCCGCGCCTGATCCCCATGGGCGACCGGGCACTGGTCATCGAATTCGGCGACCGGCTCGATCCCGGACTTTGCGCCCGCATCACCGCCGCCGCACAACAACTGCGCGCATCGCCGCCGCCCGGCGTGCTCGACATCGTGCCGACCTATACCACGCTGGCGTTGCACTACGACCCAGCCGTCATCGGCGCCGGCGACACGCCCTACGAGGCCCTGAGCGAACAGATCGAGGCGTGGCTGCACGCGCAGGCCGATGTGGTACTGCCGCCGGGACGCCTGGTGGAGATTCCGGTCTGTTACGGCGGCGGACTCGGTGAAGACCTCGAAGACGTGGCCCGACTGCATGGGCTCACGCCCGAGCAAGTCGCCGCAATTCACGCCAGCACGGATTACCGCGTGTACCTGCTCGGTTTCGTGCCGGGCTTCGCCTATCTCGGCAACCTGGATTCCCGCATCGCCACGCCGCGCCGTGATACGCCGCGCCCGCACGTTCCGGCAGGCAGCGTAGCCATCGGCGGCGATCAGACCGGCGTCTATCCGCTGGAAACGCCGGGAGGCTGGCATCTCATCGGCCGCACGCCGGTGAAAATGTTCACGCCGGAAGCCGAGCCACCCTGCCTGCTCGGTGCCGGCGACACGGTGCGCTTCGTGCCGATCTCGCGCGCCGAGTTCGACGCCTTGTCGGGGAGCCGTGCATGAACAGGAGCGGTGCGTGAACGTTCGAGTGCTCAAGCCGGGCATGCTTACCACGTTGCAGGATAGCGGCCGCAATGGCTATCAGCACTACGGTGTACCGGTTTCCGGCGCGATGGATCTGTTCTCGCACCGGGTCGCAAACATCCTGGTCGGCAACCCCGGGGACGAAGCGACGCTTGAAATTACGCTGCAGGGGCCGCGCCTCGAGTTCGACCAGGACATGGTGATCGCGATCTGCGGCGGCGATCTGTCCCCCGCAATCGGTGGCGCCGAGGTTCCCGAAGGCAAAGCGGTAAGGGTGCGTGCCGGCAGCGTGCTTGACTTCGGCGAGTGCCGTGCGGGCTGCCGCGCCTACCTCGCGGCGCGTGGCGGCTTCGATGTGCCGCCGGTGATGGGCAGCCGCAGCACCTACGAAAAGGCGCACCTCGGCGGCATGCACGGGCGTGCGCTTAGAAAGGACGACCGGCTGCGCATCGGCGAATCAGCCGGGGACATCTACCCCGATCTGGACGCCGAACTCGCGCGTTCCGGGCACGGATTCGCGTTTCCGAAATGGGCGGTGAATCAGCACATCGAGAAACTCGGCCGCACGCCGCAGGTGGTGCGGATCATCCCCGGCCGTCACTGGGAGGCGTTCCCGGCCAAGGCACGCGACGCGCTCACCGAGACCGAGTTCCGCATCGCTCCGGATTCCAACCGCATGGGCTTTCGCCTCGACGGAGCAGCGATCGAACTCGAGAAACCGCTGGAAATTCTGTCGGAAGCCGTGACCTTTGGCACAATCCAGGTTCCGCCGGGAGGCAAGCCGATCGTGCTGATGGCGGACCGGCAGACCGTCGGCGGCTATCCCAAGATCGCCGAGGTAGCGAGCGTGGACCTGCATCTGCTGGCGCAGCTCAAGCCGGGCGACCGGCTGCGATTCGAGCTGGTGTCGCTGGCGCAGGCGCAGGCACTGTGGCTCGCGCGCGAACAGGAGATCATGACCATCCGCGAGGCAGTTGAGAAACATTTGACGCAATGACGCGAACACTCGATCTCAATTGCGACATCGGCGAAGGCTTCGGCGCCTGGGAAATGGGCGACGATGCGGCGCTGCTGGATCATGTCACCTCGGCCAACATCGCCTGCGGCTTCCATGCCGGCGATCCCGGCACTATCCATCGCACCGTGAAGCTGGCGATCGAAAAAGGCGTGGCCGTCGGCGCACATCCATCGCTGCCCGACCTGCAGGGCTTCGGCCGCCGCGCCATCGAGGTTACCGCCAGCGAAGCCTACGACATGGTTCTGTACCAGATCGGCGCGCTGGCCGGATTCGCCCGTTCGCTGGGCGGCCGGCTCTCCCACGTGAAGCCGCATGGCGCGCTCTACCACATGGCGGCAAGGGACGGCGGCCTGGCACGCGCCATCGCCAAGGCGGTAAAGGACTTCGATTCGAGGCTGGTGCTGTTCGGGTTGGCGGGAAGCGAACTGGTCCGCGCCGGCCACGAGACGGGGCTCAAGGTTGCCAATGAAGTATTCGCGGATCGCACCTATCAGTCGGACGGCAGCCTGACGCCGCGGAGCCAGCCGAACGCGATGATCCACGACGTCGAGGCTTCGATCGCGCAGGTCAGGCGTATGGTCGGCGAAGGCAAGGTCAAAAGCGTTCAGGGTGCGGATGTCGAGGTCATTGCCGATACGCTCTGCATCCATGGCGACGAGCCGACCGCGGTCGAATTCGCCCGCCGCATCCGGCGCGCACTCGCCGACACCGGCATCCGCGTCGCGCCAGTCGTTCACTGATACGGCTTCGCTACTAAAGCCTCACCGCAAAGGCGCAAAGACGCAAAGGAAACGCAGAGAAAACCAAACGAAACGTGTCAAAAAGCGGGGAATTCCGATCTGCCCCACCCAGTCGATATATCGCGGTGGCGCGACTATCCACCTCCTTTTTTTTCACCTCAAGTTGTTTTGCTTTCCTTTGCGTTTCCTTTGCGTCTTTGCGTCTTTGCGGTGAGGGGTTTGAGATTGAGAGGCGAAGCACAAAAAAGAGAGGAGCAATCAACAATGCAGGACAAGCTATTCGACGTTGCCGATCAGGTGGTGCTGGTATCCGGCGGAAGCCGCGGTATTGGGCGCGCGCTGGCGGAAGGTTTCGCCGAGCGCGACGCGCAGGTGATCATCGCCGGCCGGGAAACGGACACACTGAAGCAAACCGCGAAGGAAATCTCCAGGGGAAAACACCCGGTCGCGTTTGAGGTGTGCGACGTTGCGAAACCGGAAGACGTGGACAAGCTGGTTGGGAGCGTCCTGAAGAAATTCGGCCGCATCGACA
>JAXIOX010000297.1:0-28884 GCA_045403275.1 Burkholderiales bacterium
TGGAAGAAGCGCCCGATGGCCGCGAAGACTTGCTCAAACATGGGCTCGGTCAGGCGCTTGGTCTGGGTATTGTATCGGCTGCAATGGTAGCTATCGAACAGCGCTAATCCGCACCCCAGACGATATTGCGCGCCGTGTGCAAACTTGTAGTTCGCCGCCTTCTCTCCGGAGGCCATCAACACTGCCCTGTGAGCGATGCCGCCCAGCGCCAGCACTGCCGCTCCCTTCGGCAGCGCCGCCAGCTCGGCGGCCAGATACGCATTGCAGCGCTTCACCTCGTCCACAGCTGGCTTGTTTTCTGGCGGAACGCATTTCACCGCATTGGTGATCCTGCAGCCGGTAAGCAGCAGTCCGTCGTCCACGTGCATCGACTGCGCACGATTGGCGAAACTGAACTTGTGCAGCGTGCGGTATAGCAGCAATCCGGCGTGATCCCCGGTAAACGGCCGGCCTGAGCGGTTGGCGCCGTGCATTCCCGGTGCCAGGCCGACGATCAGCAGCCGCGCTTCGGCGTCGCCGAAAGGCGGCACGGGCCTGGCAAAATAGCCGGGAAATTCCTTTCTGACCCCGTCGAGAAAGTGCGCGAGCCGGCTGCAGCGCCGGCAATCGGCGGAGAAAATGCGTGCATGTCTGGTCTTCATATCAGCCATGCTGTTATCGAAGTTTGCACGCAGGGAGTAAAATGGAGCACTTATCTTGAGATCACCGAATACGTGTCATGGCAAAAGCCCTTGCGACCGAAATCCGCGCCGGTCAGCTGATCGTAATGGACAAGCGCCTCTGGCGCGTTCTCAAGAGTTACCACGTTCACGTCGGCGGCCGCGGTGGCGCGTTCATGCAGGTGGAAATGAAAGACGTCGAGACGGGCACCAAGAAAAACGAGCGCATCCGCACCGATGAAAAGATCGAAGTCGCGGAAGTCGAGCCGCACAACATGCAGTTTCTGTATCAGGATGGCGACGGCTACGTATTCATGGACAAGCAGTCCTACGACCAGTTGACCCTGCCGGCCGATTTCCTCGAAGGCCAATCCGGCTACCTGCTGCCGAACACCGACGTGATGATCAATTTGTACAACGACCGTCCGATCGGGATGCAATTGCCCAGCTCCGTGGTGCTGCAGGTCACCGAGACGGAGCCGGGCCTGAAAAACGCTACCGCCACCGGCTCGTTCAAGCCCGCTATAGTCGAGACCGGAATCACGATCATGGTCCCGCAGTTCGTCAGCCAGGGCGAAAAAATCAAGGTCAACACCGACTCGGGCGATTACATCGAGCGGGTCTGACCGCCCGCGGTCATTTCCCCTCTTCGTGGCGTTGCTCCTCGCGGTGCGCAACGATTTTCACTCGCGCGCGGTAGCCGGGGTTGATGCCGCCTGCCAGTTCCGGTTGCAGGGTCACGTGCACGATGTGGAAGCGGATCTGCAGCATGCGCCTTGCGGATTCCAGAAGCAGCGGCCAGTTCGCAAGATCCTCCAGGTCGACGTGCGCGGACAGGGCCACCTGCCCGGAGGAAATGTTCCAGACGTGGAGGTCGTGCACCGCCCGCACGCCCTCGATCTGGCTCAGCGCCTGCCCTACTTCTTCCAACCTAACACCGGCCGGCACGCCTTCCATCAGCACGTGCAGCGCATCGCGCAACAGGCGTACCGTCGATGCCAGGATCAGAAGCGCAATCACCACCGACAGCAGGGCGTCGATCGGCTGCCAGCCGGTAAAGTAAATCACTGCGCCGGCGGTGGTCGCGGCGACCGAGCCAATCAAATCGCCGACCACGTGGATAAGCGCAGCCCGCGTGTTCAGATTGCGTTCGGCGCGACTGATCAGGAAGGCCACGCCGAGATTCACCAGCAGGCCGCAAAACCCCACTACCATCACCCCCAGTCCGGCGACCGGCTGCGGTTCGAGCAGGCGCTCCACCGCTTCGACCACGATCAACACCACGATCAGCAGCATCGCCAGTCCGTTGACGAAAGCCGCAACCACTTCCGCGCGGGCAAATCCGTAGGAATGCCGGTCGCCTGCGGGCCGGGCGGCGACCCGGGCAGCGAACGCAGCGAAACCCAGCGCCAGGGAATCCGAAAACATGTGGCCGGCGTCGCTCATGAGCGCCAGCGAACCGAAAATCATGCCGCCGCCAAACTCCACCAGAGCGTAGCCCAGCGTGACTGCAAGCGCGATCAGCAGCGTGCGGCCGGCGCCGTGACCGTGGTGGTGATGGGGCGCGTGGCTAGCCACGTTCCCCGACCTGCGGTGTTCCCGCCAGCGGCAACTCGCCGCTGCTGAACCCGACGCCGGCAATGGCGTGTACCGCGCGTGTATACGGCTCGGTCTCCTTCAGCGCAGTAAGCGTAGGGGCGTGCGCCCGGCCATGCAGCCGCGCCAGCCGTGCCAGCGACATCGGCGAGGCCTTGCGGTCCAGGCCCGCCAGCAATTCATCGGCCGCGACCGGGTTGTTGCAAACCAGCACCATGTCGCAACCGGCATCGAGTGCGGCTTGCGCGCGCTCGACCATGGTGCCGGCGACGCGCGCGCCCTCCATGCACAGATCGTCGCTGAAAATGACGCCCTGGAAACGCATCTGGCCGCGCAACACCTGCGACAGCCAGACACTCGAGAAGCCGGCCGGCTTGCTGTCCACTTTCGGGTAAATCACGTGAGCCGGCATGACCGCGGACAGGCCATGGCGGATCAGGTGCTGGAAAGGAACCAGGTCGGCCTGTTCGATTTCGCTATAACTGCGGCTGTCCACCGATATGTCGGTGTGCGAGTCCGCGGCAACGAAGCCATGACCCGGAAAATGCTTGCCCACTGCCGCCATGCCGCCTTGCCGCAACCCCTCGACCAGCGCCACCGCCAGTTCGCAAACGGCCTGCGGATCGGCGTGAAAGGCGCGGTTGCCGATCACTGCGCTGCTGCCGAAATCCAGGTCCAGGACCGGTGTGAAACTCAAGTCCACCCCGCAGGCGCGCAGTTCCGCCGCCAGCACATAGCCTGCGGCATGAGCCAGATGACGCGCCCGTTGCGGATGCTGGTCCCATACTTCGCCCAGTGCGCGCATCGGCGGCAGCAGCGTGAAACCCTCGCGGAAGCGCTGCACCTTGCCGCCTTCGTGATCCACCGCGATCAGCAGCGGCGGGTCGCGCAACGCGTGAATCTCGGCGGTCAACTCGGCGACCTGGCGCGGCGAATCGTAGTTGCGCGAAAACAGGATGACGCCGCCGGTCAAAGGGTGCAGCAGCCGCTGGCGCTCCTCGCGCGTCAGCGCTTTCCCATCGAGGTCAAGCATGACCAGGCCCAGCGATGTTGGCGCGGCGCTCATCGCCTCAGCCCTCCACCACCACCATCGCGCATGCAAGGTCCCATTCGTGTGACAAAGTCAAGTGGCAGCGGGCCACGCCGCGGCCTGCCAGGTACTCCGGCAACGCGCCGTGAAACCGGAACTCGGGCTTGCCGATCGTGTCGGATTCCACGCTGATGGCGTGCAGCGTCACCGGAAAGCGCAGTCCGGTACCCAATGCCTTCGACAGCGCTTCCTTTGCCGCGAAGCGATTGGCGACGAACCAGGTCGGCCGGCTGCTGATCCTGTACGCGGCGCGCTCGGATGGCGCCAGGATGCGCCCGGCAAACCGGCTGCCATATTGGACCAGCATGCGCTCGATACGGTTCGCATCCGCGAGATCCACGCCGATGCCGATGATCATGCGGCGCGCCCTCCGCAAACCGCGCTGAGATAGAGCGCGACGGTTTGCTTCATGCCGAATTCGAGCGCGTCTGCAATCAAGGCGTGGCCGATCGAAACCTCCAGAACGCCGGGAACGGTGCGCAGAAACAGCGGCAGATTGTCGCGGTTCAGGTCATGGCCCGCATTCACTCCCAGCCCCGTGCGCTGCGCGGCTCTTGCCGCCGCGACATAACGCGCCAGAACCGGCGCCTGTTCGGCATTGCCAAACGCACGCGCGTAGGGCTCCGTGTACAGTTCGACGCGATCGGCGCCGGTCGCGCGTGCCGCCGCCATGGCGTGGTCCGCCGCATCCATGAACAGGCTGACGCGCACGCCCAGCGTCTTCAATTCGGCGATCACCGGTTGCAGGCGGGCGCCGTCACGCTCAAGGTCCCAGCCGTGGTCCGAAGTCGACGCGCCCGGGTCGTCGGGAACCAGCGTGCACTGGTCCGGACGTACGGCGCGCACCAGTTCCAGCATCGGCTGGAACGGATTACCCTCGATGTTGAACTCCACACCGCGCGCGCGCGCCAGCTTGTGAAGTGAATGGACATCGTCAGAGCGGATATGGCGGGCGTCCGGGCGCGGATGAACCGTGATGCCGTGCGCCCCGGCGTCTATGGCGAGTTCGGCCGCGTGCACGATATTGGGAATGTCGAGAGGGCGCGAATTGCGCAGCAGCGCGACCTTGTTCACGTTGACGCTGAGTCTGGTCATATCTGCTGGAGTTCACGCAACAGTTGCCGTGTGTGCAATTCCTTATTGTCGAGGTAATGGTTCATCAGAAAGCGCATCAGGACCTTGCTCTGCGCGAGCGTGCCGGGATCGGTGAAATTGTCGCATGCCAGATCGAGCAGCGTCCTGCCCGTCACTTCCACCTGCGCCTCGGCGCGTCCGTTCAACACTACCGGGCCGCGCTCGATCACATAGGTGTAGCGCTTCTGCGGCTCGACGGGATTGCCGGTATCGGCTTCCCGGTCGAGGCTAAGCGCGTAGCCCAGTTCCTTGAGCAGGTTCTTCTCGAATCGGCGCAGCGTTGCCGCCGGCTCGAGCCGCTGCGCGAGCGCGACGATCGCTTCGTGATAAACCGTGAACAGCGCGTCGTGGGGATCGTCGCGGGCCAGGAACTTGAGCAGCAGTTCGTTCAGATAGAAGCCGCACATCAGCCCCACGCCCCTCATTTGCGGGATGACGCCCTGCCATTCGGCTTTGTGCAGCGTGCGCAGCTCGGATCTCCCGGCCCAGGACAGCAACAGCGGCTGGAACGCCATCAACAGACCGCGCAGTGCCGACTTGGGACGGCGGGCGCCGCGGGCCACAAGGCTGACGCGTCCGGCATTGCGGGTGAACACCTCCACGACCAGGCTGGTTTCCCGAAACGGAAAGGTGTGCAGCACAAAGGCCGGCTGTGCATCCTGCCTTTGCCTGTCGCCGCTCACAGTCGTCATATATCTACTCGTATCCCAGGTTTTTCAGCGCCTTGAGGCTCTCGGCCCAGCCGCTCTTCACCCTCACCCAGACTTCGAGAAAAACCTTGCCGTCGAACAGCTTCTCCATGTCCACCCGCGCCTGGGTGGCAATGTCCTTCAGCTTCGCGCCGCCTTTGCCGATGACGATCGCCTTTTGGTTCGGTTTGTCCACCACGATGGCCGCGTGAATACGGCGCAGGCCCGCCTCGATTTCGAACTTTTCCACCACCACGGTCGCCGCGTACGGCAGTTCCTCGCCAAGCAGCCTGAACAGTTTTTCGCGCAGCAGTTCGGCGGCGAGAAACCGTTCCGTTCGGTCGGTGACCTCGTCTTCGCTGTACAGCGCCGGGCCTTCCGGCAGGTAGGCCTTGACGGCATCCAGCAGCCTGGCGACCTGCGTGCCCTTGGCCGCGCTGACCGGCACCACCTCCGCAAAATCGAACGCCGTGCTCACCCGGCTGATGAAGGGAAGCAAACGGCTCTTGTCCCTGGCGCGATCGATCTTGTTGATCACAAGCACGACCGGAATCCGCTGCGGCAGCAGCGCCAGCACCTTGCGGTCGTCCGCGCCGAACACGCCCGCGTCGACCACGAACAGCACCACATCCACGCCCTGCAGGCTGTCGGTTACGACCCGGTTCATCAGCTTATTGAGCGCGCCGCCGTGGACGGTCTGAAAACCCGGCGTGTCGACAAGCACCAATTGCGCGTCGGGTTCGCTGACGATTCCGGTGATGCGGTGGCGTGTGGTCTGCGGACGCCGCGATGTGATGCTCACCTTCATGCCGACCAGGCGATTGAGCAGCGTGGATTTGCCGACGTTCGGACGTCCGACGATGGCCACGTAGCCGCTGCGATGGACCGACGCGTTCATTTGATCTCCGCCGCAAATTCGTAAGCGGATCTGGCTGCCTCCTGTTCCGCGGCGCGCCGGCTCGCGCCTTCACCATAGGCGCGAATTCCCAGCTCGGGAACCGTACACTCCACGCGGAAATGCTGCTCGTGCGCCTCCCCGGAAACGGTCACGATCGCGTATTGCGGCAGTGCCAGGCGCTTTGCCTGCAGGTATTCCTGCAACCGGGTCTTGGGATCCTTGCCCAGCGCGGCGGGGTCGGTAGCGGCCAGCAGCGGTTGGTACAGCCGCCCCAGGACCTGCTCGGCGGACTCGAAACCGCCGTCGAGGAGAATGGCGCCCATCAGCGCCTCGAAGGCATCGGCCAGTATCGATGGACGGCGGAAGCCGCCGCTCTTCAGCTCCCCTTCCCCGAGGCGCAAGTGCTCGCCCAGCGACAGCGATGCGGCGATCTCCGCCAGCGATTGCTGGTTGACCAGGCTGGCGCGCAGTCTCGAAAGGTCTCCCTCGGGTAGCTTCGCGAACCGTTCGAACAGCAGCCGCGCGACAACGAAATTCAATAGTCCGTCGCCCAGAAACTCGAGGCGTTCGTTGTGGGGTGTTCCATAACTGCGGTGGGTAAGCGCCTGCCGGAGCAAAGACGCATCGCGGAACTGGTAGCCAAGTCGGCGTTCGATCGCCTCGTCAGGCATGGGGTGACGGACTGCGCGACAGCCTCACCTGCTGCTTCTCGCCTCGAAATCGATGCAGGCGCTGAGATTGCCGAACAGCTTGACCTTGGTCTGGTAGCTGGCGCTCAGAATCACCGAATTTCCATCGCGAGTGACCTCGATTTCATCTGCTGCGATCGCCTTGATGTCATCGATCTGGGCGCGCTTGCTGAACAGCATCTGGATTTCGCGGGTTGAACCGCGCGCCTCCGGAGAACGCGCAATTTCACGCAGGTGCTGAACCACTGTTGCATATTCGATGTACGCCGGGATCAGCCTGAGCCCGATGATGGCGCCAAGAATGATCAGTGCCGCGATGAAAATCATGCCGACGAAAGTCACGCCCCGTTGATGCTTCATGTGTGCTCCCGTTAATTGATCCGGTTGCCGATTCGCTTCAGCTCACTGAAGTTCCACCACACCAGGAACGCTTTGCCGACGATGTTCTCTTCCGGCACGAACCCCCAGTAGCGGCTGTCCGAACTCGAGTCGCGATTGTCCCCCATCATAAAAAAATGCCCGGGCGGCACCACGCAACTAAACTCGCGTTCATTGTAATCGCAGTTCTCCCGCTGCGGAAACTGCTTGACCCCGGCCAGCTGCAGCGGCGGCGCCTCCGGATTTACGATGATCGAGTGGCGATGCTCTCCCAGCGTTTCCCAGAAACGCATGGCATGGACGAAGCTCAAGCCGCTGTCGACGTACTGGAAGTCCTCGACCGCTTCCACCGGCACCAGTCTGCCGTTGATGCTGAGCCGCTTGTTGCGGTATTCGACGTGATCTCCAGGCAGACCGACCAACCGTTTGATGTAGTCGAGCGTCGGATTCTCCGGGTAACGGAACACCATCACTTCGCCGCGCCTGGGCTGATTGATGTCGATGATCTTCCTGTTGATGACCGGCAGCCGGATTCCATAGGTGAATTTGTTTACCAGGATGAAATCGCCGACCAGCAGCGTAGGAATCATCGATCCCGACGGAATCTTGAACGGTTCCAGCAGAAATGAGCGCAGCAGGAACACCAGCAGGATGATCGGAAAGAAGCTCTTGGGGTACTCGACCCACCAGGGTTCCCTGCCGTCCCGGCCCCGGCGTTTGTACAGGACGAATATGTCCAGCAGCCAGACCGCGCCGGTCACCAGCAGCAGGACCAGCATGAGCAGTGCGAAGTTCATCGGATGTCCACCTTGTTATCCAAATCGCGTGCGGGTCACTTGTTTTCCACCTGCAAGATGGCGAGGAAAGCCTCCTGGGGTATTTCCACGGTACCGATCTGCTTCATGCGCTTCTTGCCCGCCTTCTGCTTTTCCAGCAGTTTTTTCTTGCGCGTGATGTCGCCGCCGTAGCACTTGGCGAGAACGTTCTTGCGCAGCGCCTTCACGGTTTCGCGCGCGATGATGTGCGACCCGATCGCAGCCTGAACGGCGACATCGAACATCTGTCGCGGAATGAGCTCGCGCATGCGGCTGGCGAGTTCGCGCCCGCGGTACTGGCTGTTGGCGCGGTGCACGATCAGCGACAGTGCATCCACCCTTTCGCCGTTGATCAGGATGTCGAGTTTAACCACATCGGCGGCGCGGAATTCTTCGAACTCATAGTCCAGCGAGGCATAGCCGCGGCTCACCGACTTGAGCTTGTCGAAGAAATCCATGACCACCTCGTTGAGCGGCAGTTCGTAGGTGAGCATCACCTGCCGGCCCATGTACTGCATGTTCTTCTGCGCACCGCGCTTGTTGTTGCACAGAGTCATCACCGGCCCGACGTGCTCCTGGGGCATCAGGATGGTGGCAGTGATGATCGGCTCACGGATTTCTTCGATCTTGGAAGCATCGGGAAGCTTGGACGGATTCTCGATTTCCAACAGCGTGCCGTCGCGCATTTGCACCTGGTACACAACTGTCGGCGCGGTTGTGATCAGCGCCATGTCGTACTCGCGTTCCAGGCGTTCCTGCACGATGTCCATGTGCAGCAGTCCGAGGAAGCCGCAACGGAAGCCGAAGCCCAGCGCCTGCGAGGTCTCCGGCTCGTAATGCAGCGACGAGTCGTTCAGGTGCAGTTTTTCCAGCGCGTCGCGCAGCGCCTCGTACTGGCTGGCTTCCACCGGGTACAGGCCGGCGAACACCTGCGGCTTGATTTCCTTGAAGCCGGGCAGCGGCTCCGACGCTGGCTTGTCTGCCAGCGTCACCGTGTCGCCCACCTTGGCCGCCTTGAGTTCCTTGATGCCGGCGACGACGAAACCCACTTCGCCGGCGCAAAGCGTATCGCGCGACTGTGACTTGGGCGTAAACACCCCGACTTGCTCGCACAGATACGCGGACTTGTTGGACATAAGTAGCAGTTTGTCCCTGGGTTTGAGCGCGCCATCCACCACCCGAACCAGCATCACCACGCCGACGTAGTTGTCGAACCAGGAATCGATGATCAGCGCTTTCAGGGGCGCGGCAAGGGTTCCGCGCGGGTGCGGGATACGCGCAATCACGGCGTCCAGGATGTCCTCCACTCCTTCGCCGGTCTTGGCGCTGGCCCGCACCGCCTCCTTGGCGGGGATGCCGATGATATCCTCGATCTCGGCAATGACGCGGTCCGGATCGGCCGAAGGCAGGTCGATCTTATTTAGCACCGGTACTACTTCCACGCCCTGCTCGATCGCGGTGTAGCAGTTGGCAACCGTTTGCGCTTCCACGCCCTGCGAGGCGTCCACCACCAGCAATGCGCCCTCGCAGGCCGCCAGCGAGCGGCTGACTTCATAGGAGAAGTCCACGTGTCCTGGGGTGTCGATGAGGTTAAGCTGGTACTGCTGGCCATCGCGGGCACGGTAGCGCAGCGCCGCCGTCTGGGCCTTGATGGTGATGCCGCGCTCACGCTCCAGGTCCATCGAGTCGAGAACCTGTTCTTCCATCTCCCGGTCGGACAATCCCCCGCAAAGCTGGATGATGCGGTCCGCAAGGGTGGATTTGCCGTGGTCGATATGGGCGATGATCGAAAAGTTGCGGATATGCTGCATCAGAAAAAAGGGCACGTGACGTGCCCTTTCATGTGGCTTTCAAAGCCGCGAATTGTAGCGGATTTTGCCCTCGAACGAGGGGGTTTCGCGGCTGCTTCGCAGCGGTCCGCGGTCGCGCTCAGTTGCCGTCCAGCCGCAACGGAACGTACAAGGCGCCGTCGCCGCGCCGGATCAGCAGCGCCACGCTCTTGGCCTTGTCGAACTGACCGAGCAGCTGAGTCAGTTGCTCGACCGACTTGACGTCCTGGTTGTTGAGCGCCATGAGGATGTCGCCCCGGCGGATTCCGGCCTTGGCAGCCGCCCCCTGTACGTCTTCCACCAGCAACCCGCCGCCGATTCCGAGTTCCTTGCGCTGCTCCGCGGACAGTTCGCTCACCGTCAAACCGAGTCTTGCAACCACATTGCCGGACTTGTTGTCGCGGCGGGCCGGGCGTTGCGCCACTTTCTCTTCGGGCATCTCGCCGACCGTAACGGTGACATCCCTGGCCGCACCCTTGCGCCAGATCTGCATCGTGGCCTTGGAACCGGGACGGGTCTGGGCGACGATGCGCGGCAGGTCGGAAGTCGAGTTCACGGTCTTGCCGTCGAATTTTAGGATCACGTCGGAGGGCTCAAGCCCGGCCTTGTCCGCCGGGCCGCCTTTCTCCACCGAATTGACCAGCGCGCCGGCCGCCTTCGGCAAGCCGAACGATTCGGCGAGTTCCTTGGTGACTTCCTGGATGACTACGCCGATGCGGCCGCGGCTGACGCGCCCGGTGGTCCGGAGCTGATTGGTGATGTCCATCGCCACATCGATCGGGATTGCGAACGACAGCCCCATGAAACCGCCGGTGCGGCTGTAGATCTGCGAGTTCATGCCGACCACCTCGCCCTTCAGATTGAACAGCGGGCCGCCGGAGTTGCCGGGGTTGATCGCCACGTCGGTCTGGATGAAGGGAACGTAATTCTCCTGCGGCAGCGAGCGGCCCTTGGCGCTGACGATGCCCGCGGTCACGGTGCTTTCGAAACCGAACGGAGATCCGATCGCCAGCACCCATTCGCCGACCTTGAGCCGTTCAGGATCGCCGACTTTCACCGCCGGCAATCCGCTTGCCTCAATCTTGATCACCGCGACATCGGTGCGCTTGTCCGACCCGATGACCTTGGCCTTGAACTCGCGCTTGTCGTTGAGCTTGACGTTGATGTCCTCGGCGGCTTCAACCACATGGGCGTTGGTGAGGATGTAGCCGTCGGCGCTGATGATGAAGCCAGACCCGAGCGAACGGGCTTCGTAATCGCGCGGCTGCGGTGGTCCAAAGCGGCGGAAAAAGTCGTAGAACGGGTCATCCTCCGGCACCGGCGACTGTGGGCCGCTGCGCGCCGCCGAGGTGGTGCTGACGTTCACCACCGCCGGGCCCTGCTTTTCAACGAGCTCGGTGAAATCCGGCAGTCCCTGGACTTGGGCGAGGCCCGCGAGCGGCACGAACAGCAGCAAGCAGAAGGAAATGAGGGTTTTTCTGAACATCGGGTATTTCCTCTGTTGGGAAACTTGAACTAAAGGAAGCGAACCGCGTTACTTGCCGCGGAAGGACACGGAATTGGCGATCTGCATGACCGTAGATGCGGGAGCTTCACCGAGTACGGTCACGACCTGGTCGTTAATGGTCCGGGTGTAGATGTTGATGGCGCCCTGATGCGACAGGCCCTCGTTGATCCGGGTCCGATTTGCCATCGGCTCGATGAACACCGACACCGCCGCCAGTCCGTCCGAAAACACCATGTGCGTCACCGGAATCGAGTTGCCGAGCTTGCTGCGGCGCATTTCCATGACCTTGCGGAAGCCGCTGGGGAAATTCTTCACGGCCCAGCCCGACTCGACGTCGCTGGTCAGGTTGTGGGCAAAACGATCCACCCGCCATTCGGGGAAGCTCACGCTGAACGAAGGCTTGACCATGTCGCGGATGATCCCGCTGCCGATCGTCAGCTGGGTAAAGCTGAACTGCTCGACCACGTTGTGGCGTTCGTTAACCATGCGGGCCTTGAGCAGCAGTCCGGAATTCGCCTCTGCCCAGAACTTGTGGCCATAGCGCATGCCGTCGCGCGGTTCCAACACCAGCGCCTGCGAGTCGAAGCCGGCTATGCGTTCCGGCTCGCCCTTGCGGATCTGGTAATACTCGGTGAGCGCCGAGAGTTGCTCCGGTAACAGCGCCGGGAAGGTACGCCGCGCAACGCGCTTCTCGCTGCGCATGATCTTGGCGTCGAGGTAATAGCACATGACTTCATCGTTATTGCGGATGATTTCGCGGCGCGGGCCGTCCAGGATTTCGAGTTTCTCGTATTCGCCGCTGGAGTCCGCGAAATGCACGATGCGTGAGGTTTCCACCTGGTCGCCGTGCTGGTAAACGAATGTTCCGGAGTAATTGAGCTGGCGCGCCGCGTCGGCGATCCTCTGCAGCATCGCCAGCGCTTCAAAATCCTGCAACGGGTCGGCCAACGCGGCCCCGGTGATAAACCCAAGCCCGAACAGCGCGGGAAGCAGTAGCGCCGTGCGAGCCATTATCAACGTTGTTCCGGATTCTGCCCGGATACGGTCCGGACGTAAGAAGCCACACCCTGCATCGCCGTACTTGGGGAAAACTGCTGATGCGCGAGCAGGTAGTCGTTGACGGCGCCGTCGGCCGGCGTGGCGGCCAACTGGGTCTGGGCTCCCGGCGGCACCTGATTGACCGCGAGGTTTTGCCGGGGAACGAAGGGATTATCGAACAGGGCGAGCCATGCGACCAGCGCCACGCCCCCGATCGACGCGGCCGCCGAAAGCGCTACGCGGCGGACGGTTCGCAACTGCATTCGTGGCCTTGGCGCCAGCACCGTGGGCTCCGCGGTGAGCCTGGCGCTGATCTTGACCACCAGTCCGGATGAATACCCCGCTTCACCGCGCATGGCATCTCCGATCAGATGGTAGGTCTCCCAGGCAGCACGCAGCTCCGGATCTTCCTTCAGCCGCCTCACCTGACCGGCGGCCTCGTGATCCTCGAGTTCGCCATCCATGAATGCAGAGATTCGCTCCATAATTACCACCTCTTGTCTTTGCCCGTATCCAGCAACGGGCGCAGCCTGTCCGCAATGGTCTCGCGTGCCCGGAAAATCCGCGAACGCACCGTGCCGATTGGGCAGTTCATCACGTTTGCGATGTCCTCGTAGCTCATTCCTTCGATCTCGCGCAGCGTGATCGCGGTGCGCAAGTCCTCTGGCAATTCTTCCATCGTCCGGTTCACGGTGGCCGCTATCTGCCTAGTCATCAGTTCGGCTTCGGGGGTATTCAGGTCCCGGAGTTGGTCGCCATCCTCGAAGTTTTCCGCCTCCTCGCTGTCGAACTCGGTGGTGGTGGGGGCGCGGCGCCCCATCGCCACCAGATAATTCTTCGCGGTGTTGATCCCGATCCTGTACAGCCAGGTGTAAAACGCGCTGTCGCCCCGGAACGAGGGCAACGCCCTGTAGGCTTTTATGAATGCCTCCTGGGCCACGTCTTCCACTTCGGCGGGATCGCGAATGAAACGGGACAGCAGCCGTCCGAGCTTGCGCTGATACTTCGCCACCAACAGCTCGAAAGCGTGCTTGTCGCCGCGTTGAGCCCGCTCGACCAACTGCTGGTCGACTTCACGGTCGCCCATCTAGCCACATTTCCTGAATATTCTGGTTGTTGATCGCACTGGGGCCTCGAGTGGGCGCCTAAGTATACCCGCCGAGACCTATCCAGGAAACGCACCGCGATTTGCTAAGCCACAGACAGCGACTGCCCGGCATTAGTTCACCTGGGACCGGGGTTATTTGCCCGGCACCGGTCGCGTGCCGGCGGTTGGGTTACACTGCCGCGCTCCAAATCAGCGAGAAACACATGACGCGTTTCGATGTCGCGATCGTCGGCAGCGGCTTGGCCGGCCTTACGGTCGCGCTCAATCTGGCCGACCGCAAAAAAGTCGGCATCATCACCAAGCGCGAATTCCTGGACGGCGCCTCCAACTGGGCCCAGGGCGGCATTGCCGCAGTGCTCGCCAAGGAGGATTCGCCCGAGGATCACATCCGCGACACCGAGATCGCCGGCGCCGGACTGTGCAACGCCGAGATCACCCGCTACGTGGTCGAGCGCGGACGCCAGGCCATCGAATGGCTCATCGGGCAAGGCGTTCCCTTCACCCGGGACGAAACCAGTGACGTGGGCTATCACCTCACCCGCGAGGGTGGCCACAGCCACCGCCGTGTAATCCACGCCGCCGACGCCACCGGGCACGCGGTGCAGACGACGTTGGAAGCCAAGGTGAAGGCGCATCCAAACATTACCGTGCTTGAGCATCACATGGCCGTGGACTTGATCACCGGGCCCAAGCTTGGACAGCCCGAGCGGCGCTGCCACGGGCTCTACGCGCTCGACGAGACCGCCGGACGGGTGGTTACCATCGGCGCCGATCAGGTTGTACTCGCGACCGGGGGCGCCGGCAAGGTCTACCTGTACACCACCAATCCGGACACCGCGACCGGCGACGGCATCGCCATGGGCTGGCGCGCCGGCTGCAAGGTGGCAAACATGGAGTTCATCCAGTTTCACCCGACCTGCCTGTATCACCCCCACGCCAAGTCGTTTCTGATTTCGGAAGCGGTGCGCGGGGAAGGCGGGATACTGCGGCTTCCGGATGGCAGCCGCTTCATGCCGGCGCACGACCCGCGCGCCGAGCTGGCGCCGCGTGACGTGGTGGCGCGGGCCATCGACTTCGAAATGAAAAAGCGCGGCCTGGACTGCGTTTACCTGGACATTACCCACAAGCCCGCGGTATTCCTGAAAGAACACTTCCCCAACATTTACGCCCGCTGCCTGGAACTGGGCATCGATATCTCGCGTCAGCCCATCCCCGTGGTTCCTGCCGCGCACTACACCTGCGGCGGCGTGCAGACGGACAAGAACGCTTGTACCGAGCTGGCCGGCCTGTACGCGGTGGGCGAGACCGCCCACACCGGTCTGCACGGCGCCAACCGACTGGCCAGTAATTCACTGCTGGAATGCCTGGTGTTCGGGCAGGCCGCCGCCCGCCACATCCTGGGGCAGCAGAGTCCTCGTTCTCCCGCGCTGCCGCAGTGGGACGAAAGCCGGGTCACCGATGCGGACGAAGAGATCGTGATTTCGCACAACTGGGATGAGTTGCGCCGTTTCATGTGGGACTACGTCGGCATCGTCCGCACCAACAAGCGCCTGGAGCGGGCGCAGCATCGCATTCGTCTGTTGACCGAAGAGATCCAGGAGTACTACTCCAATTTCCGGGTCACCGCGGACCTCCTCGACCTGCGCAACCTGGTGGCCACCGCCGACCTGATCGTAAGGAGCGCCATGCTGCGGCACGAGAGCCGGGGACTGCATTTCAGCCGCGACTATCCCCAGCAACTTTCCGTGGCGCGCGACACCGTGTTACAAGTGGGGTAAATCGGGTATTTGCGGGTGCGCCCGATAGCGCAGCCAGACTCGCAGGCAGCGCCGCTCTTCCGCCGCAGCGCTGTCCGGCATCACCACGACGGAGCGGAGCCTGCGCCCGCCGTCAAGCTGCACGTTAACCACCGTGAACAATCCGGAAACGAAGGACGAGCCCGCTACGGTGCCTTCGAGCACTGCGCCGCTGCGAGTCAGCAGTTCGCAGCGTCCGTGGTCGCGCAGCATCACCTCGACCACCGCATCGCCCGACAGCCGTAGCGCGTCGCGGCGCAAGTGAAAAACCAGGCTTGCGCACAGCGCAATGGTCAGAATCGCAACTGCCCACCAGGCCGGAAGGAACACGAGCACGCACGCGCCGGCGACGACGTGCACGATTGCCAGCAGGGCGGCCAGCGAGGTCGACGGGGCGATGCCAATGCGCAGCAAGGGTACTCCTCGAACTGTGGACTTATAATCGCGCGAAAGCGGACTCTTGGACCATGGGACACCCCTACGACTGGAACCATATCGCCGACGCCGCGCACGGTGCCCCGCACCCGCATTTTGGCGATCCCCGGCGCGAACTCGAGGCCGCCCGCTCGCGGGCGGTGGTCTGTCCATTGAGCCATTTCGAGCTGCTGCGCGTTTCCGGGGCCGACGCACAGACTTTTCTGCAGGGGCAACTGACCTGCGACGTGCTCCAGGTCACGCCGACTGCGGCGCGCTATGGCGGCTACTGCACGCCCAAGGGCCGCTTGATCGCCGATTTTCTGCTAATGCACACGCCGCAAGCTTACCTGATGCATCTGCCGGCCGATTTGTGCGCAGTGCTGGCCAAGCGATTGAGCAAGTTCGTGCTGCGGGCCAGGGTCGAGATCGAGCGCGAAACGGCGCTGCGCGCGATCGGCATCGCCGGTCCGGATGCGGTCGACCTGCTGCGGCAATCCGTGGGCGAGCCCCCGCGCCTGTCTCTCGAATCGATTCAGTATCCGGGTGGCACGCTGTTGCGCCTTCCCGGAGCCGCGTTTCTGGCAATTGCACCACTGCCGGATATGGCCGGGCTCTGGGACGTGCTTGCCCGTCAGTCCACCCCGGCCGGAATGGAGTGCTGGAACTGGCTGCAGATCCGCGCCGGCATCCCATGGATCACCGCCGCCACCGCGGAGCAATTCGTGCCGCAAATGGTGGCGCTGGACGCCATTGGCGGCGTCGATTTCCAGAAAGGCTGTTATCCAGGGCAGGAAATCGTCGCGCGCACGCACTACCTGGGCGAAGTCAAACGCACGCTGCGCGCCGGCCACAGCGAAAGCCAGGCCGCCGGTGCAGATATGCTGTTGAGCGCAGACGGGAAGACCCGCGGTATGGTGGTGAATGCCGCCCCGGCGCCCGATGGCGGTAGCGACCTCCTCGCAGTGGTCCAATCCGACGCGGATGGTGAGCAATTGAGGCTGCGCAGCACCGATGGCCCGGGCGTGAGAATCTCGCAATTGAGCCGCGCAGGCCCGGCACTGTGAATCCAGGCGCACGCTGAATCTTGGCGCTCTGTTATTACGTCTACTACCGCGTGACGCGGCCGCAACAGGCCGGGGTTGCGGTGCGCGGCATGCAGTCCGAACTGCTGATGCGCAGCGGCGTGCGCGGCCGGCTGCTGACCAAACGCGACGAACCGGAATTGTGGATGGAAGTCTACGAAGGTGTGAACGATGCACCGGCATTCGAAGCGGAGCTTGATAGCCTGATTGCCGCGATGAAGCTGGACGGTTTTCTCGCGCCCGGCAGCCGGCGCCATACCGAGTGCTTCGAAGAACCATGTGCCTGATC
Organism: Burkholderiales bacterium; assembly: GCA_045403275.1. GTDB lineage: Bacteria > Pseudomonadota > Gammaproteobacteria > Burkholderiales > JACQAP01 > JACQAP01. The sequence continues at coordinate 17,015 of JAXIOX010000297.1, forward strand.
CTGCTTGCGCATCGCGTCTTTCCAGGACACGTTTTGGTGCTTGCCGCCAATCGCGACGAGTTCTTCGCGCGGCCCACCGAGCCCGCCGATTACTGGACGGATGCGCCGCATGTTCTCGCCGGGCGCGATCTGGAAAAAGGCGGGACTTGGATGGGCGTGACGCGCGACGGCCGCTGGGCGGCAGTCACCAATTACCGTGACGGCACCCGCCCCGAGACTGGTTCACGATCGCGCGGAGAGCTGGTGGCGCGCTATCTGCTCGAAGGTTCATCCGCAGCCGCCTATGCTGCTGTAGCGGCCAGCGCAGGGGCCGAATATCACGGCTTTAATCTCCTGGTCGGCGATGCCGAGGGGGTGTACTGCGTTTCCAACCGTGGCTCGCGGCCGCAAGTGCTCGATCCGGGAATCTACGGCCTGAGCAATCACCAGCTGAACACCCCCTGGCCGAAGGTGGAGCGCGGCAGGAGCAAAATGCAGGCCGTGCTCGGCGGCAAACTGGAGGATCCGACCGAGCCGCTGCTGGCGTTGCTCGCCGACCGTCGACCGGCCGCCGACGACGCCTTGCCCGAAACCGGCGTCAGCCGGGATTGGGAGAAACTGCTGTCCTCCGCTTTTATCCGCGCGCCGGGCTACGGTACCCGGGCCTCCTCGGTGCTGCTGATTGAGCGCGGCGGCGAGGCGAGATTGCGCGAGCGCTCGTTCGGTGCCGACGCAGAACTGCTCGAGGACCGCCGTTTCAACTTTACGGTCGCGCCGGTTCTCTCCCCCTGGCATCCGTCAGTTAGCAGGTTGTTGAAATCGCCAGGGAACGCCGAGCGTACGGAGAGAAAAACGAGACAATAACCACCAAGGCACCAAGACACCAAGGAACGCAAATGGGAGTCTGGAAATGATCCCAGTTTTTCTTGGTGTCTTGGTGCCTTGGTGGTGAGGATTGGGTCGACCATCGAGTTTTTCAACAGCCTGCTAGACATCGCGCCACATCGAGCGGTGCGGAATGCCGGCCTCGATGAATTCCTCTCCTTCCGCGACGAAGCCGTGGCGCTGGTAGAACGCCACCGAACGGGACTGTGCATTGAGCCGCACACGCCGGATGCCGTGGTCGCGCGCCAATCGCAGCAGCGTTTCGAGTAACGCGCTGCCGACACCCCGCCCGCGCCACGACTCCAGTACCGCCATGCGGCCGATGTGTCCGTCCGGCAGCAGGCGTCCGGTGCCGATCGCCTGGCCCGCGGCTTCGGCCACGACGTGCTGGCACAGCGCATCGAATTCGTCCCACTCCAGCTCGATAGGCACGGCCTGCTCGTGTACGAAGACCTGCTCGCGCACGTCCCGTAACGCGCACCGATCGACGTTCCAGTCGGCGGCACGGACGCTGACCTGGGGCGCAGCCATGAATGGTCGCGGGCGTTTCAGGCGTGAAGGGCACCGGCTAGATCGTGGCGCCGCCGCCCACCTCGATCACCGCGCCATTGATGTAACTGGCCTCGTCCGATGCCAGGAATGCGTAGGTATTGGCGATTTCCTCCGGTCTTGCCAGTCGACCCAGCGGCACGCGTTCGATAAGTGCTCGCATCACCTTGTCCGGGATGGTCTTCAGGATCGGGGTTTCAACGAAACCGGGACAAACCGCATTGGCACGGATGCCTTTGCGACCCAGTTCGCGCGCCCAAGTTTTGGCCATGCCGATCACGCCGAACTTGCTCGCCGCGTAATTGGTCTGGCCAAAGTTGCCGTACAGTCCGACGACGGACGAGGCATTCAGGATCACCCCCGAGTTCTGCGCCAGCATCACGTCCACGACCGCGCGGGTACTGTTGTACGTGCCTTTCAGGTTGACATCGATGACGCGGTCGAACTGCTCGTCGGACATATTCCTGAACTGCGAGTCCTCGACGATTCCGGCGTTGTTCACCAGAGTATCGATGCGGCCGTACCGGGCCATCACGCCCTTCACCATGGCGGCGATGCTGGCCTTGTCGACCACGTTAACCACGAACCCGATCGCCTCGCCGCCACCGTTTTCGATCTCCGCCACGACCGCGTCCACCCCTTTGCGGTAGAGGTCACAAACCACCACCCTGGCCCCCTCCCTGGCAAACTTGAGAGCGGTGGCCTGGCCGATTCCCCGCGCCGAGCCGGTGATGATGCAAACCTTGTCCTTTAGCCGCATTGGTTGTTTCTCCTTGTTGATTGGTATTGGTCCGGCAGTGCAACGTGCTGCGTGTTGTCGCGGCGGGTACGAACCGCGCCCTCACACGGGGCGCAGATCAAGTATATCGACCGGAGTTCCGGATTCGATGAGATCGAATAGTTCGACAATGTCACGGTTGCGCATTCGGATGCAGCCGATCGAGCCGGGCCTGCCCATCACCGCCGAATCCGGGCTGCCGTGAATGTAAATATAACGGCGCATGGTATCTACCTCGCCCAGTCGATTGAAGCCGGGCTCACAGCCGGACAGCCACAGGATGCGGGTGAGAATCCAGTCGCGACCGGGAAAGCGCGCCGCCAGCGCCGGGGTGTACAGCTCGCCGGTGGGGCGGCGTTTGACGAACACGGTATTGAGCGGTGCGCCGGCGCCGATTTTTGCGCGTACCAGATGCAGGCCGCGTGGCGTGCGGAAACTGCCGTTCTTTTCCCCCGTGCCCCTGTTCGACGTCGAAACCAGGTAGCGTCGCACCAGACTGGCGCCGTCGTATACTTCCAGTGCCTGCGCGGGCACCTGCACGACGATGGATCTCACTGTCCGTCAGCGCCTCTGCGCTCCTGAAAGAAGCCCTTCAACAGCCGGCCGCATTCCTCGGAGAGCATTCCGCCCGTCACCGCGGTGTGGTGATTGAGCCTGTCTTCGGCAAACAGGTTCAGCACGCTGCCGCAAGCGCCCGTTTTCGGGTCCGGCGCCCCATAGAACACCTGGTCGATGCGCGCATGCAGGATCGCTCCCGAGCACATGATGCAGGGCTCGAGGGTGACATAAAGCGTGCAGCCGCTCAGCCGGTAATTGCCCGCCGCCGCCGCCGCGGCACGCAGCGCCAGGATCTCCGCATGCGCCGAGGGATCGTGGCGGCTGATCGGGGAATTGAAACCGCCGCCGATGACGACCCCGTTCCGCACCACCACGGCTCCGACCGGCACTTCTCCGACGCCTCGCGCCTGTTCCGCAAGCGCCAGTGCCGCACGCATGAAATCTTCATCTGGCATACTTAAAATCTTATACTTACAGAATACACTTGAGAAATAAGATTAAGTACTGCCGGGAATATCGAGAGGGATCATTCCCACTCGATGGTGGCTGGCGGCTTGCCGGAAATGTCGTAGACCACCCGGTTGATGCCGCGTACCTCGTTGATGATTCGATTGGACACTTTGGACAGCAGCGCGTGAGGCAACTCGGCCCAGTGCGCGGTCATGAAATCCTCGGTCTGTACCGCTCGAAGCGCCACCACGTACTCGTAGGTGCGGCCGTCGCCCATGACGCCGACCGATTTCACCGGCAGGAACACGGCGAATGCCTGCGAGGTCCGGTCGTACCAGCTATTCCCGTCAGCGCCGACGGCGGCGCGCAATTCCTCGACAAAAATGGCGTCGGCGCGGCGCAGCAGGTCAGCGTACTCGCGCTTGATCTCGCCCAGGACGCGTACCCCCAGTCCCGGACCCGGGAAAGGATGGCGATAGACCATCGCGTGCGGCATTCCGAGCGCCACGCCGAGTTCGCGCACTTCGTCCTTGAACAGATCGCGCAACGGCTCCAGCAGTTTCAGGTGCAGCGTGTCCGGCAAGCCACCGACGTTGTGGTGAGACTTGATGCTGTGCGCCTTCTTGGTGGTGGCGCCGGCCGATTCGATCACGTCCGGATAGATCGTGCCTTGCGCCAGCCATTTGACCTGTGGCAAATTCGCCGCCTCGCGCTGAAATACGTCCACGAACTCGCGCCCGATGATTTTGCGTTTGGCCTCGGGATCGGTGATCCCCGCCAGTTGCCCGAGGAACCGGTCCGACGCGTCCACGTGGATGACTTTCATGTGCATGTGGTCGGCGAAGGTTTCCATTACCTGCGCGGCCTCGTTTAGCCGCAACAGGCCGGTATCGACGAACACGCAAGTCAATTGCTCGCCGATGGCGCGGTGGATCAGCGCCGCCGCGACCGAGGAGTCGACCCCGCCGGACAGCCCCAGGATGACCTCTTCCTTGCCTACGGCCGCACGGATTTTCGCGACCGACTCGGCGATGTAGTCGGGCATGTTCCAGTCGGGCTTGGCCGCACAGATGTCGCGTACGAAGCGCGCGTAAACGGCCTTGCCCTGCCTGGTGTGCGTGACTTCGGGGTGGAATTGCACGGCGTAGAAGCGGCGGGACTCATCTGCCATGCCGGCGATAGGGGTGGTTTCGTTGGAAGCGATCACCTTGAACCCCGGCGGCAGCGCGGTAACCTTGTCGCCGTGGCTCATCCACACGTCCAGCAGGCCGTGGCCCTCGCCGTTGGTGCGGTCCTGGATGCCGTCGAACAGGCATGAGTGGCCGCGGGTACGTACCTGCGCGTAGCCGAATTCACGCACCAGGCCGTTTTCCACCGCGCCGCCGAGCTGGGCCGCCATAGTCTGCATGCCGTAACAGATGCCCAGCACGGGTACGCCCAACTCGAAAACCACCTGCGGGGCACGCGGCGTTGCTTCTTCGGTAACCGAACTTGGCCCCCCGGACAGGATGATGCCGCGCGGATTGAAGTCGCGGATGAACTGGTCGCTGACGTCGAAGGGATGCAGTTCGCAGTACACGCCCGCCTCGCGGACGCGGCGCGCGATCAGCTGCGCGTATTGCGCGCCGAAGTCGAGGATGAGAATCTTGTCGTGCTGCATTTCAGGATTGAGGATCGAGGACTGGGGACTGAGGAAACCCCGGTTCGGCTCGTAGCTCAATCCTCATTCCTCAATCCTCAATCCTATTCAACGTGGTAGTTGGGCGCTTCCTTGACGATCTGGACGTCGTGGACGTGCGACTCGCGCACGCCGGCGCTGGTGATTTCCACGAACTCGGCGCGATCCCGGACTTCGCGGATGGTCGCGCAACCGACGTACCCCATCGCCGAACGCAGCCCGCCCATGAGTTGGTGCATGACCTGTACGACGCTGCCCTTGTAGGGAACGCGGCCTTCCACACCCTCGGGCACCAGCTTGTCCGCGCTGTCCTCATCGTCCTGGAAATAGCGGTCGCTGGAACCCTGCTGCATCGCGCCCAGCGATCCCATGCCGCGGTATGACTTGTACGAGCGTCCCTGGAACAGTTCGATCTCGCCTGGCGCTTCTTCGGTGCCGGCGAACAATCCGCCGAGCATGACCGAATCGGCACCCGCGGAGATCGCCTTGGCGATGTCGCCCGAATAACGGATGCCGCCGTCGGCAATCATCGGTACTTCGATGCCTTTCAGGCCTGTGGCGACGTTGTTGATCGCGGTTATCTGAGGCACGCCCACCCCGGCGACGATGCGCGTGGTACAGATCGAACCCGGGCCGATGCCGACCTTCACCCCGTCCGCGCCCTGGTCCACCAGCGCCTTTGCCGCCGCGGCCGTTGCGATATTGCCGCCGATGACCTGGGCGCCAGGAAACCTGCGCTTGATCCAGTGCACCCGGTCCAGCACGCCCTGCGAGTGGCCGTGCGCTGTATCCACCACCAGCACGTCCACGCCCGCTTCGAGTAGCAGTTCAACCCGCTCCTCGGTGCCCTCACCCACGCCGACCGCAGCCCCGACGCGCAGGCGTCCGAGCTGATCCTTGCTGGCGTTCGGATGCTCAGAGGACTTGAGGATGTCCTTCACGGTGATCAGCCCGCGCAATTCGAAGTTTTCGTTCACGACCAGCACCCTTTCCAGGCGATGCTGGTGCAACAACCGTGTTGCGTCCTCGATGCTCACGCCTTCCTTGACCGTTACCAGCCGCTCGCGCGGAGTCATGATGTTTTTCACCGGCTGATCGAGATTGCTCTCAAAACGCAGGTCGCGGTTGGTGACGATGCCGACCACTTTTGAGGCATCGACGACCGGCAGTCCGGAGATCTTGTGCTGGCGGATCAGATTCAGGACGTCGCGCACCGTCATGTCCTGCGAGATCGTGATCGGGTCTTTCACCACGCCGCTCTCGAAGCGCTTCACTTTCGCCACTTCGACGGCTTGTGCCTTGGGCGGCAGGTTCTTGTGCAGCATGCCGATCCCGCCTTCCTGCGCCATGGCGATGGCGAGCCTCGCTTCCGTAACCGTATCCATGGCTGCGGAAACCAGCGGAATGTTCAGCGAGATGTTCTTGGTCAGGCGCGTCGCCAGGCTGACGTCGCGGGGGAAAACGGTGGAATGGGCGGGAACCAGCATTACGTCGTCAAAGGTGAGGGCCTTATCCAGGACTCGCATGCTTTTGATCCTTCACAAAGACGTCATTATACCGATCGACTTTTGCATGGTAAATGCCGAACTCTGTAGGGTTTTTTTCGTTGACCAGAGGGGTGTGAGCGGATATGTTTAAGGGCCAAGAAGTTGACTTTGACGACACTTCGGGCTGTAAACAGATGGGCCGGTACCGGCGTTTGATGCACATGACCGCTTGCATTGTCGCGGCTCTTGGAATCGCGGCACCGGCCTGCGCATCGGGTGTCGCGGCCGGACCCGGGCAGGTGCTCAACGCTGATATCGCGCGCGCGGCGATCGCGCAGGCCGACCGTGCCGTCAAGCGTGCCGAAGCACAGGGCATGCTCTGGACCACAGCGGACGAGGCGTTGCGAGGCGCGCGGCGCGCTTTCGAGAATCGAGACCTTGCAGCGGCGGTTGCGCAGGCTCGGGTCGCAAAGGAGCACGCTGAGCTGGCAATCGCGCAGAAGCGCTACCCGCCGTTTCGCATCTAGATGAAGGAGAGTTCATGCCAAGATTTCACATGACCACCGGTCTGCTGACCACGCTTGCCTGCGGCTGCCTGCTGGCGCTGCCGGCGCTCGGCGAGTTGTATAAGTGGACCGATGCGGAGGGCAGGGTGCATTACTCTGACCAGCCGCCGCCGCCGAACGTCAAGCAGACGATCACGGTCAAACCGCGCAGCCCCGCTACACCGACCGCGGCGCCGGCGGCCGAGGGTACGCCTGCGGCAGGGCAAAAAACCTACGTCGAAGAGGATGCGGAGTTCAATCGACGTCGTGTGGAGGCTGCGGAGCGGGAAGCCGCAGAGAAGAAAGCGGCAACGGAAGCAGCAGAAAAGAAGAAAAATTGCGAGATGGCCAAAGCCCGGTTGGCCGGCCTGCAGAGCGGCGCACGCGTCTCCCGCTACAACGAAAAAGGCGAGATCGTGTACGTGAATGACGCTGAAATCGCGCAGGAAACTGCGCGCGCAAAACAGGTGGCGGACTCCTGGTGCAAGTAGCCCCGCAACTTTGACCGGCCCGCTATCGCCAACACCTTAACGGCGTCGGTGCCGGCGGCTTTCCGCGGCGGCACGACGGCGTCTTGCCTGCTTCGGATCGGCGCTCAGTGCCCGGTAAATCTCGACCCGGTCGCGGTCGCGCACACCGGTGGCCAATGTAACTCGCCGGCCCCACACACCGATCCGCTGTGTTTTCAGATCGATTTCCGGATGGCGAACGGGGATCCCGGAGGCAATGATCGCCTCTACCACCGGCGCGCCCTCCTCCAGTTCGACTTCGACGGCTTCCTGCGCCCCCGGCAGGGCGTAAATCACCTGGACGACGACTTTCATCGCTTCCCGTAGATTTGCTGCGCGCGTCTGACGAAGGCTTCTACGAAAGTGTTGGCGATGTAATGAAACACCGGCCCGACCAGTTTCTCCAGCAGCCTGCTGGAGAATTCGTAGCGGAGTCGGAACTCGATCTTGCAGGCTTGCTCGCCCAGCGGTTTGAAATGCCAGCTGCCATCGAGATGGCGGAACGGCCCGTCCACCAGTTTCATTTCGATCAATTGTGGCGGTCGTGACCGGTTCTCCGTGGAAAAGCGTTGCCTGATGCCGCGATAATCGATTCTGATCGCAGCGTGGGTGACATCGCCTTCTCGCTTAATCACTTCGGAGCCGCCGCACCAGGGAAGGAATTCAGGGTACCTGGCGACGTCCTCCACCAGCGCATGCATCTGCGACGCGGAATACTCGACCAGCACGGACTTTTCCACCAGCACCATTGAGATTAACGCAGAGTTTGCGCAAGAGAGGGCTGGTAAAATACACGACCACCGCAGAAAAAGCACACGCATCTCGAAAGCCCGGCCTGGAAATGAGCATCGTTCAGAACAAGAAGGCCTTTCATGATTATTTCATCGAAGAGCGGCTCGAGGCCGGATTGGCGCTCGAGGGCTGGGAGGTGAAGGCAATCCGCGCCGGCGGCGTACAGCTCAAAGAGGCCTACGTGGTGGTCAAAAACGCCGAGATGGTTCTGATCGGCTGCCACATCAGCCCGCTTTCAGCGGCTTCCACGCATGTTCAAGCCGACCCTACCCGCACCCGCAAACTGCTTATGCACGCGGAAGAGATCCGCAAACTGATCGGCAAAGTGGAACGCGCCGGCTATACGCTGGTGCCGCTCGATCTGCATTACACCCGTGGCCGGGTCAAACTGGAAATCGGGCTCGCCAAGGGAAAAAAGCAGCATGACAAGCGCGACGCCGAAAAGGAGAAAGACTGGAAAAGAGAACAGCAACGTCTAATGAGACACAAAGCGTAGTTATCCCCGCTTGCGGCGCAGGCTAACTTGCCTCGGGCAAGTTAAGCGCGTAGCGCGGCCGGAACCACAAACGAGAGGCCGAAAAGGAAAAGGACTGGAAGCGTGAGCAGCAGAGGTTACTGCGTCAAAGGACCTGAACCGTCGAGTTTGCAGTGCAGGCTAACCTGCTCTTGAGCAGGTTAAGGGCGCCAGCCCGGCCGGAACTACAAGCGCGACGCCGAAAAGGAGAAAGACTGGAAACGCGAACTGCAACGACTTATGAGGCAAAAGGCGTGAATCGCCCCTCTAGCCTCTCGCCTCTCGCCTCCCGCCTCACGCCTTCCCCCTCACGAATAATCCAAACCCATCGCCTCGCGCACGTCGCGAATGGTCTCATTGGCAAGCTTGCGGGCGCGATCGCAACCATCGGCGATGATATTGCGTACCAGCGTTGGATCGTCGAGATATGCCTTGGCACGCTCGCGTAACGGCTCCTGTTCCTTGAGCACTGCTTCGATCACCGGCTGCTTGCACTCCAGGCAACCGATACCGGCACTACGGCAGCCTTTCTGCACCCAGTCCCTGGTGGCTTGGTCGGAGTACACCTTGTGGAACTCCCAAACCGGGCATTTGTCCGGATCGCCCGGATCCGACCGGCGCACGCGCGCCGGGTCGGTGGGCATGGTGCGGATCTTCCTGGCGACGCTTTCGGCAGGCTCGCGCAGCGTGATAGTGTTGTTGTAGGACTTTGACATTTTCTGCCCGTCCAGCCCCGGCATCTTCGAGGCTTCGGTGAGCAGTGCCTGCGGCTCGGACAGAATCATCTTACCGCCGCCCTCGAGAAATCCGAACAAGCGTTCACGATCGCCCATCGACAGATTGGCAGCCCCCTCCAGCAGCGCCTTGGCAGCCGCCAGCGCTTCTTCGTCTCCCTGCTCCTGGTAGCGGCTACGCAGTTCCCGATAGAGTTTGCCGCGCTTGACCCCGAGCTTCTTGATCGCGGCTTCGGCTTTCTGCTCGAATCCGGTCTCGCGGCCGTAGACGTGATTGAAGCGGCGCGCGATCTCGCGGGTGAATTCGATGTGCGGAACCTGGTCTTCGCCAACTGGCACGCGATTGGCACGGTAGATGAGGATATCTGCACTCTGCAGCAGCGGATAGCCAAGGAAACCGTATGTGGCAAGGTCCTTGTCGGCGAGTTTCTCCTGCTGGTCCCTATAAGAGGGGACGCGCTCGAGCCAGCCAAGCGGCGTGATCATCGACAGCAGCAGATGCAGCTCCGCGTGCTCCGGCACCCGCGACTGGATGAACAGCGTCGCTTGCGACGGGTCGACCCCGGCGGCAAGCCAGTCGATCAGCATGTCCCAGATGTTTTGCTCGATAACTTCCGGTGTGGCGTAATGGGTGGTGAGCGCGTGCCAGTCGGCGACGAAGAACAGGCACTGGAATTCGTGCTGCAATCTCACCCAGTTCTTCAGCACGCCGTGGTAATGACCGAGATGCAGGCTCCCGGTCGGTCGCATTCCTGAAACCACGCGATCGACAAACATTCTGTTCCTCTAACGAATCCCGAAAATCCCGCCGATATCGAAAACTGCCGCCAGTACACCGATAAAGGCGCCGACAAACGGCATCATGACGGCACCGAGCACGCCCAGGAACATCAGGACCAGCAGTATGATCATTCCATAGGGCTCGACCATTGCGAAGCGATAGGCCGCCGCGCGCGGCAGCAGGCTCACCGCGATGCGCCCGCCGTCGAGCGGGGGCAGCGGCAGGAGATTCAAAACCATGAGTACCACGTTGATGATGATGCCGCCGCGCGCCATCAGGATCAGGGGCTCGGTGAAATAATTCTGCGGCATGCCCTGCGCGAGCTTGATTGCCAGCGCCCATATGATCGCCATCAACAGATTCGCGCCCGGGCCCGCCGCGGCGACCCACAGCATGTCGCGCTTCGGATTGCGCAACCTGCCGAAGTTCACCGGCACAGGCTTGGCCCAGCCGAACGCATACTTGCCACCGCTCGCGATCAGGATCAGAGCCGGTATCAATATGGTGCCGATCGGATCGATGTGACGGATCGGGTTGAGCGTAATCCGGCCCGCCTGATACGCGGTAAGATCGCCGAAGTGCCTGGCCGCGTACCCGTGCGCCGCCTCGTGCAGTGTAATCGCGAAAATCCCCGGTATTGCGTACAGCGCGATGAGACGAACGATGCTTTCGAATTCGTTCATGCCCTGGCCCTGAATGGTGCCGCGCTTCCCTTGCCCTGCCTCACGATCACGGGCGCCTGTTCGGTGAGATCCACCACCGTTGTCGCTTCCACCCCGCAAGGACCGCCGTCAAGGATCAGATCCACGTTGTGCTCGAGGCGGCCGCGGATTTCCGCGCAATCGTTGAGCGGTGTTTCATCGCCCGGAAGAATCAGCGTCGAACTCAGGATCGGTTCGCGCATTTCCTCGAGCAGGGCCCGCACTACCGCGTGATCCGGCACACGCAGACCGATGGTCTTGCGCCTGGGATTGAGCAGGCGTTTCGGCACCTCGCGCGTGGCCTTGAGAATGAAGGTATAGCTTCCCGGTGTCGCCGCCTTGAGGCTGCGGTACTGTGCGTTGTCAACGACCGCGTACTGACCCAGTTCCGACAGATCCCGGCATATCAGGGTGAAATGATGATGCTCGTCGACCTTGCGGATGCGGCGGATGCGCTCCATCGCTGTCTTGTCGCCGATATGACAGCCGAGCGCATAGCAGGAGTCGGTGGGATACACCATCAATCCGCCGTCGCGCACGATTTCCACTGCCCGCCGGATCAGGCGCGGCTGGGGATTGTTCACGTGGATCGAAAAATACTGTGCCATGGCCGGGTCAGGGGGCGGACCGCAACGCTTCCCGGTCCTGCCACAGTCCGCGCGCGCCAAGCGGGATCGGCGGAATATCGCCCAGATCGGCAGCTCCTTTCGCCGCCGCGTGAAAGTCGGAGCCCGCGGATAGGCTGAATCCGAAGTGCTTTGCCAACCGTAACAGTGGCAGAGGGTTGGCACGAAGCCCGCCGCTTATTTCAAGCGCCTTTCCGCCATGCTGTTTGAATTCATCGAGCAACGCGTGCATCTGAAGCGGCGCAAGACGGTATCGGTCCGGGTGCGCCAGCACTGCGTGGCCGCCCGCGCCACGGATCCAGCC
>JAXIOX010000253.1:0-8187 GCA_045403275.1 Burkholderiales bacterium
GGGACGGCGGCATCCGCGGCACGGTGGTGTTCACGCATGCAGCGCTGCGGCGATTCTTCCTCGACCAGGAGGCCGGTGCGGCGGAGATCTACGCCGAGGCCGGTGTGGCCTGCCCGAAAGTTGCCCGCTTCGCGGCCGTCCACAACCTAGAAGGCGCGGAGTTTCTCGCCGGCATACCCGGCACCGTCGGCGGAGCGTTGGCGATGAATGCGGGATGTTACAGGGCAGAGACCTGGGATGCGGTGGTGCGGGTGCGCACGGTCGATCTCAGCGGACGATTGCAGATCCGGTCGCCGGGCGATTACTCCATTGGCTACCGCCGGGTCGTTCCGGTGCAGGCACAGGACGAGTTCTTCGTCGCCGCCTGGTTTCGCTTCCGTCACGGCGACGGTGGCCGCGCCCGCCAGACAATCAGGGATTTTCTGTCGCGCCGCATCGCCAGCCAGCCGCTGAATGAACCCAACGCGGGCTCGGTGTTCCGCAATCCGCCCGGGGATCACGCCGCGCGGCTGATCGAATCATGCGGGCTCAAGGGAAAGCGTATCGGCGCGGCCGAGGTGTCACTCAGGCACGCCAACTTCATCGTCAACAAGGGCGATGCCACCGCTAAGGATATCGAAGAGCTGATCACTCTGGTGCAGGAAACCGTGAAGCAAAAAACCGGTGTCGAGCTCGAGCGCGAAGTACAGATAGTCGGTGAGGCCCGAGGCGAGAGGCGCGACGCGTGAAGGTAAAGAGTTTCGGAAAGGTGGCCGTATTGATGGGCGGGTGCGCCGGAGCGCGGAGCAGGGATCGCCGTAGAGCGGAAGAGGGGCCCCGAACGTTTTCTGTTCGGGGATCTGACCTCGGAGGGGATCGAGGGCGGCGGGCGATCCCTATTGCGTCTGATCTCAGGTCGCATCCCCAACTTGAAGTTGGGGCCCCTGCTCCGCCTCGACAGCCGCCCCGCTTGCGGGGATGCGACCGCGGAGGCGCGCGTTGCGGCCGCCCAAGTGACGCGGTTCATGGAGTTGCTATCCGATGAGTGAGTTCGGCAAGGTGGCCGTATTGATGGGCGGCCGCTCCGCCGAGCGCGAGATTTCGCTCATGAGCGGGAACGCCGTGCTTGCTGCGCTCGAGCGTAAGGGCGTGGACGCGCATGCCTTCGACACCCGTAACCGCGATCTGCACGAGCTGCGCAGCCAGGGATTCGACCGCGTGTTCATCGCACTGCATGGACGCTACGGCGAAGACGGCACGGTCCAGGGCGCGCTCGAGCTGATGGGTATCCCGTACACCGGCAGCGGCGTGATGGCGAGCAGCCTCGCCATGGACAAGTGGCGCACCAAACTGGTCTGGATCGCCGCCGGCATCTCTACGCCGCGTTTCCAGATGCTGGAGGCGGGTTCCGACTTCAAGGCGGTGGCGAATGATCTCGGGCTGCCGCTGATCGTGAAACCTTCGCGCGAGGGCTCGACCATCGGCCTGACCAAGGTCACCCGCGTCCAGGACGTGGAAGCGGCATACCAAAAGGCGGCGCAGCACGACGAAATGGTGTTGGCCGAGGAATTCATCGCCGGCGTGGAAGTTACGGCCTCGATCCTGGGAGAGCAGGCGTTACCGCTGATCCGCATCGAAGCGCCGGGCGGCAGCTACGACTACCAGGCGAAGTATTTCTCCGACGAGACCCGCTACTTCTGCCCGTCTGGTTTGCCGCCTGCGCTGGAGAGCCGCATTCAGGCGCTCGCCCTCAAAGCATCCCTGATCCTCGGCTGCCAAGGCTGGGGGAGGGTAGACCTGATGCTCAATGCCAAAAATAAACCTTTCCTGCTGGAGGCGAACACGGTGCCGGGAATGACCGGCCACAGCCTGGTGCCGATGGCGGCAAAGGTAGCGGGCATACCGTTCGAGGATCTGGTCGTGCGAATTCTGGAGGACGCCCATGTGGGATAACGCGGCCGCGCTGAACCGGACAGCCGGATTGCTCTATGGCGCAGCCGCGCTGCTGATCGCTTACGGCTGCATCCATTACGTCGTGCATCTGCCGGTATTCCCCTTGCGCGAAATCCGAGTCATCGGCGACGTGGGTCACGTGACCAACGAACAGGTCGCGGCCGTGGTAGCGCGCGAACTGCGGGGCAATTTCTTCACCGTCGACCTGGCACACGCGCGCGCAGCGTTCGAGAAGTTGCCTTGGGTGCGCAAAGTCAACGTGCGCAGGCAATGGCCGGATCGCCTGGAGGTCGCGGTGGAACAGCACCAGCCGCTGGCGCGCTGGGGTTCGACCGCGCTGGTGAACGCGCACGGCGAGGTGTTCGAAGCCGCGATCAGCAGCACGCTGCCGGTATTTTCCGGACCAGATGGCACGGCCGCAGAAGTCGTGGCGCGCTACGCCGAATTCGATCGTTTGCTCGCGCCGATCGGCAGGAAAGTGGTGCTGATCACGCTTTCCGCGCGGCGCGCGTGGCAACTGCATCTGGACGACGGACTGGTACTGCAGCTCGGACGCGAAAACCTGGAAGCGCGGCTCGCGGGCTTCGTATCGGCATACCGGCGCACCGTGGCACGGCTGCCGCAACCGCCTTCGCACGTGGACCTGCGCTACAGCAATGGATTTGCCGTGCGCACCCAGGAACCGAAACGGGACGCCAGAAAAACCTGATGAAACGGTGATACGAGACCAATGGCAATGAGTGGACGGAAGGAAAACAAGAATCTCATCGTGGGGCTGGACATCGGCACCTCGAAGATCGCCGCCATCGTCGCGGAGATGAAGCCGGAGGGCGGCTTCGAGGTGATCGGCATGGGCAGCTCGCCCTCGCGCGGCCTGAAGAAGGGCGTGGTGGTGAACATCGAATCCACCGTCAACGCAATTCAGCGCGCGCTGGAGGAGGCGGAATTGATGGCGGACTGCAAGATACGCGAGGTCTGGACCGGCATTGCAGGCAGCCACATCCGCAGTTTCAACTCCCACGGCATGGTGGCGATCAAGGACCGCGAGGTTGCGCAGGCGGACGTGGACCGCGTGGTGGAAACCGCAAAGGCGATCCCGATCCCGACCGATCAGCAGATCCTGCACGTGCTCAACCAGGAATTCGTGATCGATGGCCAGGAGGACGTGCGCGAGCCGTTGGGCATGAGCGGTGTGCGGTTGGAGGTGAAGGTGCACATCGTCACCGGTGCGGTCTCGGCGGCGCAGAACATCATGAAATGCGTGCGCCGCTGCGGGCTTGAGGTCAACGACCTGATCCTGCAGCCGCTCGCGTCGGCGACGGCGGTGTTGTCCGAGGACGAGCGCGATCTGGGCGTATGTCTGGTGGACATCGGCGGCGGCACCTCGGACATCGCGGTATTTACCCAGGGCGCGATCCGTCACACCGCGGTGATCCCGATCGCAGGTGACCAGATCACCAACGACATCGCGATGGCGCTGCGCACTCCCACCAAGGAAGCCGAGGAGATCAAGCGCCGCTACGGCTGCGCACTGAGAGAACTCGCGGATGCGCAGGAGATGGTGGAAGTACCCGGCGTTGGCGACCGGGAACCCAGGAAGATGTCACGGCAGACCCTAGCCGAGGTGATCGAGCCGCGGGTGGAGGAACTGTACTCGCTGGTGCAGGCGGAACTGCGCCGCAGCGGCTTCGAGGAACTGCTCTCTTCGGGAATCGTGATCACCGGCGGAAGCAGTTCGATGCAGGGGATGGTGGAACTGGGAGAGGAGGTGTTCCACATGCCGGTGCGGCTGGGGCTGCCGGGCTACGCCGGCGGTCTGTCGGAAGTTATTCGCAATCCGCGCTACTCGACCGGCGTGGGTTTGCTGATGGCTGGGCTGAGCCAGCACCAGCGCCATCAGATAGAGAAGATGCAGAGCGGCTCGTTCAAGCAGATTTTCGGGCGCATGAAGAAATGGTTCGAGACGAATTTTTAGAGGACGGGATTCAAGGAAGGAGTTTGGATTCGATTTTTCATGATCGTTCACAGAGGAGATGAGAAATGTTTGAAATCGTGGATACGCAACCCCAGGAAGCGTTGATCAAGGTGGTGGGTGTGGGCGGCTGCGGTGGCAACGCGGTCGATCACATGATCAATGAAGGCGTGGAAGGCGTGGAGTTCATCTGCGCCAACACCGATGCGCAGGCGCTCAAGCGCAACAAGGCGAAGACCCTGCTGCAACTCGGGCCGAATGTGACCAAGGGCCTGGGCGCCGGTGCCAATCCCGACATCGGCCGCGAGGCGGCGATGGAAGACCGCGAGCGCATTATCGAGCTGATCGAGGGCGCCGACATGCTGTTCCTCACCGCCGGCATGGGAGGCGGCACCGGTACCGGTGCGGCCCCGGTCGTGGCTGAAGCGGCGCGCGAACTCGGCATTCTCACGGTCGCCGTGGTCACCAAGCCCTTCGCATTCGAAGGCAAGCGCCAGAAGATTGCGCAGCAGGGGCTGGACGAGCTGTGCCGGCACGTCGATTCGCTCATCGTGATCCCCAACGACAAACTGATGCAGGTTTTAGGCGAGGACGTCAGCATGCTGGACGCGTTCAAGGCAGCGAACACGGTATTGCACGGCGCGGTGGCCGGAATTGCCGAGGTGATCAAGTGCCCGGGCCTGGTGAATGTAGATTTCGCCGACGTTCGCACTGTCATGTCCGAAATGGGCATGGCGATGATGGGTTCGGCGATGGCCGCGGGTGCCGACCGCGCGCACTGCGCCGCGGAGCAGGCGGTGGCGAGCCCGCTGCTCGAGGACGTGAATCTCGCGGGTGCACGCGGTGTGCTGGTGAACATTACCGCCAGCACTACCCTGAAAATGAAGGAAGTGCACGAAGTGATGAACACCATCAAGGGTTTCACCGCCGAGGATGCCACGGTTATCGTCGGTACCGTGATCGACGAAGGCATGAATGACCGGCTGCGCGTCACCATGGTGGCGACCGGCTTGGGCGGGGCCGCTGCGGTCAACCGTCATCACCAGAAGCCGTTGACGGTGGTGAAAACCGGTACCGATGCGGGCCCATTGGTGGTGAACTATGGGGAGCTCGAGGCCCCGGCGGTGATGCGCCGGCGTTCGCGCGACGCGGCGGTGGAGGCGATGAAGCAATCGGGCGTGGATATGCTCGACATCCCGGCGTTTCTGCGCAAACAGGCCGACTAGATTCGGCCTTGAACGAAGCTCTTTTGCGAAGCAGCAATCGTAGCTGCCACATTGGTGCTTCGAATGGTGCTATGGTAATCTAATCAACCGTTTATATTTGACAGCAGGCGGTGGCCCACAAATCCGCGCTGCCAGAAGCATGGAAATGATCAAACAACGCACGCTGAAAAACATGGTTCGCGCCACCGGGGTCGGCCTGCATACCGGTGAAAAGGTCTACCTTACGCTGCGCCCCGCTGCTGCCAACACCGGTATCGTGTTCCGGCGCGTGGACCTCGAGCCGGTGGTGGAAATCAAGGCCGATCCTTATGCCGTCGGGGACACCCGCCTGTCGTCGTGCCTGGAGCAGGGTGGTGCCCGGGTTCAAACCGTCGAGCACCTGATGTCGGCACTCGCGGGCCTGGGGATCGACAACGTCTATGTTGATCTGACCGCCGGCGAAGTGCCGATCATGGACGGCTCCGCCTCTCCGTTCGTGTTCCTATTGCAGTCAGCGGGGATCGACGAACAGGCCGTTGCCAAGAAATTCATCCGCATCAAGAAGCCGGTCGAATTGAAGCAGGGCGACAAATGGGTCCGGTTTGAGCCTTACAACGGTTTCCGGGTCGATTTCAGCATCGATTTCAAACACCCGGTGTTCTCCAGTTCCAACAAGCACGTGGTCGTGGACTTCGAACACACCTCTTATATCAAGGAAGTCAGCCGGGCCCGGACTTTCGGATTCATGCAGGACGTCGAGAGCATGCGCGCGCAGGGGCTGGCCCTGGGTGGCAGCCTCGACAACGCAATCGTCATGGACGAATACCGGGTGCTGAACGTCGATGGCCTGCGCTACGAGGACGAATTCGTCAAACATAAGGCTCTGGACGCGATCGGCGACCTCTACCTGCTGGGACATCCGCTGATCGGGGCCTACTCGGCCTACAAGTCCGGCCATGCGCTGAACAACGGGCTACTGCGCCGGCTCATGGAAGACGCCACGGCGTGGGAGTTCGTCAGCTTCCTTAGACCCGAAGAGGCGCCTGCTTTCCTAAGGCTGCAGATCCAGGCTGCCTGATTCGGCGGCCGACCTGCCGATCCGCACAGTTCTTCTGGCCGCAACTCTGCGCGCCACCGGACAACCGAATACCATGTTGATCCTGAGAATCTTCGGCGCACTGCTGGTGATTACTTTGGGCGTATCCTTGGTTGGATACGTCGTGACCAAAGATCGCCGGTGGTTGCGCTTCACTACCCGCGCGCTCGTCATCGGCATTGTTATCGCATTGATTTTAATGGTTTTATATGCTCTTGAACGCTTAGTCGTGGCGGTCTGACAGGGGTATCTTGCGACGGCCGAGACGCTCCAGGGCCGATTTGAGGGGTGATGAGTCCAGAGTCGCGGAGAATTCAGAGATCGCTTGTCGGGCTGTCAGGCCTAAAGAAATCTGTTTTTGAGGCAATGGGTTATGAAGGATCCTTACTTGCACTTGTACACGAATTCCGGTAACCTCATGTCCCCGTTGTCGGAAAAACACCAAGATTCGCGGGGCAAGTTGTTTTAGTTTGGCGGCGGCGGCGCCGTTGTCAGCGAACAAAACCAGTTCGTTGGTAGCTGAAAAGGCGCCCGTGGTCGAAGTGGCCAGGCTTTCGGGTAGCACTTCAGTCAATATGCTTTGCAGGGCAAGCAGCCGGCGGACCTGACGGTTGAGGGCCCGCAATTGCGGAAGTCTATCGATGAGCAGGCCGATGCGTTCGCTGGTCACGGCTGGCTGAGTCCTTGAAGGCCATAAAGGGGAACGGATGAATATTATTCTGGTTTCCAATAAATTCGCGCAAGCGCGCAGCTTCGCTGTCAGCACGCCCCAGGTCATCTTTCTTGGACTCTTGCTCGGTCTTCTGGTGGTGTCGCTGGCCGTCCTGATGAATTACTTCTCGCTGCGTTATGCAGTCACCAACCAGAGCCCGTATCTGCAGACCCTCCTGGAGGCGGTACAAGCCGAACAGACCCGCAAGACCCAGTCCTACGTGCGCGAAAGCCTGAATACCATGGCCGCACGGCTGGGGGAAATGCAGGCGAAGCTGCAGCGGCTCGACATGCTGGGCAAGCGCCTCACCAAGCTTGCCGGCATCAAGCCGCAGGAATTCATGTTCGACCAGGCGCCGGCGCGCGGTGGCGCGGTATCCACCATCCCTTCGAAGGAACTCTCGATGGGCGAGCTTGGCGAAAATCTGGACCGATTGGCGCAACAGGTCGATGATCGAACCGACAAGCTCGGCGTCCTGGAATCGATGTTGACGCTGGTGCACGCGAAACAGCAGTTGCTGCCGACCCAGCTTCCGGTCAACACCGGCTGGTACTCCTCGAACTTCGGCTGGCGCATCGACCCATTCACCGGATGGAATGCCTTCCACGAAGGAATGGACTTCATGGCGCCGCAAGGCGAAGCGGTCACTTGTGCTGCCGGCGGCGTCGTGGTGTTTTCGGGCCCGCATCCTCAGTATGGTAATATGATCGAGGTCGATCACGGCAACGGCTTGATCACGCGCTATGCGCACGCGTCGAAGCTGATTGCAAAGGTCGGAGATGTGGTTCTGCGCGGCCAGAAGATTGCCGAAGTCGGCAATACCGGTCGATCGACCGGAATGCATCTGCATTTCGAAGTGCGTCAATCGGGAGCCCCACAGAATCCCGCGCGCTTCCTTCAAGTGCCGGGCTGAGCGAACTGCAAGACGATTTCAGCGGAGGGGTGGGGGCAGGCGTCCCCACCCCTCTTGCTTTGAGGAAGCTCTGTTGAATGTTCACGAACCCTCTCAAGAAAATATTCGGTAGCCGCAACGACCGGCTGCTGCGCAAGTATGCGCACGCCGTGCAGGCCATCAACACGCTCGAGCCAGGGCTGCGCGAAATGAGCGATGCCGAGTTGCGCGCGCGCACCGAGGTATTCAAGCAACGCGTCCACAAGGGCGAAACGCTCGACGATCTCCTCGTCGAAGTATTTGCGACCGTTCGCGAAGCCAGCCGGCGCGTGCTCAACATGCGCCACTTCGACGTGCAGTTGCTCGGAGGCATCGCGC
>JAXIOX010000108.1:0-28336 GCA_045403275.1 Burkholderiales bacterium
CACGTTGGTCGGCACGAACGCGGAGACATCGCCGGCCTGGGTTTCGATGATCGGCAGCGCGGTAAGCGAGCCGGTTTTGCCCTTGACCTTGCCTTTGGTGAAGCGCTCGACCCAGGCCTCGCTTACGCGCGCGGCACGTTCCAGCAGGCGGGAATGCAGGTAGAAGACGTCGCCGGGGTAGGCTTCGCGTCCCGGCGGGCGCCGCAGCAACAGCGATACCTGGCGGTAGGCCCAGGCCTGCTTGGTCAAATCGTCGTAAATGATCAGTGCGTCCTGGCCGCGGTCGCGGAAGTACTCGCCCATGGTGCAGCCGGAATAGGGTGCGATGTACTGCATCGCCGCGGACTCGGATGCCGCGGCTGCGATGACGATGGTATATGCCATGGCACCGTGCTCTTCGAGCTTGCGCACCACGTTGGCAATCGTGGAAGCCTTCTGGCCGATGGCGACGTAAATGCAGAACAGGTCCTTGCCCTTCTGGTTGATGATGGTGTCCACCGCGACCGCCGTCTTGCCGGTCTGGCGGTCGCCGATGATCAGCTCGCGCTGGCCGCGGCCGATCGGCACCATCGCGTCGATCGCCTTGAGCCCCGTCTGCACCGGCTGGGACACCGACTTGCGCCAGATTACGCCGGGCGCGACTTTCTCGATCACGTCCGTTTCCTTGGCGGCGATCGGACCCTTGCCGTCGATCGGCTGGCCCAGCGCGTCGACCACACGCCCGATCAACTCGGGACCGACCGGCACTGCCAGAATGCGGCCGGTACTCTTGACCGGATCGCCTTCGGAGATGTGTTCGTATTGGCCCAGCACCACCGAGCCGACCGAGTCGCGCTCAAGATTTAGCGCGAGGCCGAAGGTATTGCCCGGAAACTCCAGCATTTCACCCTGCATCACGTCGGCAAGGCCGTGGATTCGGCAGATGCCGTCGGTCACGGACACGACCGTGCCCTGGGTGCGAACCTCGGAAGCGGTGGCGAGATTCTGGATCTTGTTCTTGATCAGTTCGCTGATCTCGGACGGGTTCAACTGCATGGTTCAAAACTCCTATTTCGAAAGGGTCACGGCCATGGTCTGCAGTTTGCCGCGTATCGAGGCATCCCAAACCTTGTCGCCCACTTCGACCTTGATGCCGCCGATTAATTCGGGGTCAACGGTCACGGTGGCGATGATCTTGCGCTTGAAGCGGGAGGACAGCATGTTCACTACCCGATTGCACTGTCTGTCGTCTAGCGGGAAGGCAGAACGGATTTTCGCGTCCAGCTTGCCTTCGTCTTCCAGCTTCATTTTCTCGAACTGCTCGCGAATCTGCGCCAGCACCGCCAGCCTGCGGTTGCGCACCAGCAATTGAATCATATTGCGGGCCGCGCCATCGATGCGTTCGCCGCAGATGGCAAGCATCAGGCGTTCGAAGTCGTTGGCAGTGACTTTAGGATTGCCGATCGCCGTCTGCATCTGGGGATTCTGGTAGACCGCGGCGATGAATGCCAGCTTTTCCGACCACCCGGCAAGTGCCTTGCCTTCCTTGGCCAGGCGGAATACCGCTTCCGCGTAAGGCCTGGCGATGGTTGCGAGTTCGGCCATGCGGGCGTTACTTGAGTTCGGACTCGAGGCCGGACAGCAACTGCGCGTGCGCCTTGGCGTCCACCTCACGCTTGAGGATCTTTTCGGCGCCCGCCACCGCCAGCACCGATATCTGCGCACGCAACACTTCCTTGGCGCGAAAAACTTCCTGTTCGATCTCCGCTTTCGCGGCGGCGACAATACGGTCGGCCTCGGCCTTGGCAGCCGCCTTGGCCTCATCGACCACGCCGGCTCCGCGCTTCTCGGCCTGGGAGATGATCTCGCTCGCTTGCGCGCGCGCACGTTGCAGATCTTCCGCCGCGCGCTTCGCCGCAAGTTCGAGGTCCTGCTTGCCGCGTTCCCCCGCGGCAAGGCCGTCGGCAATCTGTTTTTGGCGCGTCTCGATTGCTCGCAACAGCGGCGGCCAGATGAACTTGACCGTGAACCAGATGAACGCAAAGAACGCGAGTCCTTGCGCGATCATCGTGAAATTGAGATTCATAGTTTTCTCCCTTGTATCGGGAAAAGCGGATACCCGTTACTGGGGAATTACGGCTAGCAGCGGGTTGCCGAATGCAAACAACATCGCAAGACCGACTCCGATGATGAATGAGGCGTCGATCAGGCCGAGCAGCAGGAACACCTTTGCCTGAAGCGTCGGGATCATCTCGGGCTGGCGGGCTGCGCCTTCGAGGAAGCGGCTGCACATGATACCGACGCCGACACACGCGCCGGCGGCACCCAGACCGATGATAAGGCCGATGCCGATCCCGGTGTAAGCCTGGATCATGGCCAGCATTTGCAGATTCTCCATTTAAGTTTCCTTTCGTTAGCGGAAATGGACTGATGAAGTATCAAGGACGTTAATGACTTTCGTGCGCCATTGACAGATAGACGATGGTGAGCATCATGAATATGTAGGCCTGCAGAATTACGATCAGAACGTGGAAGATCGCCCAACCGAGCCCGAGGACGCTGCCGAAAATTGTGCCGACCAGTCCGGTGGCCGCCCAAAGCCATAGCAGCAGAAAAATGATCTCGCCTGCATACATGTTTCCGTACAAACGCAGCGAATGCGACAGCGGCTTGGAAATGTACTCGACCAGGTTGAACAGGAAGTTGGCCGGCCACAATAACGGGTTGGAGCCGAACGGCGAACAAAAAAGTTCGCGGATCCAACCGCCGAGTCCCTTTACCGCGATGGAAAAGTAAATCATCAGCAACCACACTGACAGAGCCAGCGCGAACGTGGTATTGACGTCGGCGGTGGGAACGCTGCGCCAGGTATGCAGGTGGAATACGTGCTCATAGATCCAGGCCATGATGTCGACCGGCAGGAAATCCATGGCGTTCATCAGGAGCACCCAGAAGAAGACCGTGAAGGCGGCGGGAGCGACGAATTTTCGCCGCTCGCCGTGGAAAATGCCTTTGACCTGGTCGTCGATGAACTCGAAGGCCAGTTCGACGAAGGCCTGGCGTTTGTTCGGCACGCCGGCGGTGGCGCCACGGGCAACCCACCAAAACAATCCGAGGCCGACGATGCCGAGAATCACCGACGTTACCAGGGAATCCACATGCAACGTCCAGAACGAGCCCTCGCCGAGAGGCTTGTGCAGGAACGTCAAGTGGTGATTGATGTATGAAGTGGGGTTTAGCTGTTCGGCGGCCATATGCTGCGTGGCTTGAATTGTTGTCTGGATTTCCAGCGTCACTCTCGCCGGTCGCTGACGAAGAAAGCCGCACTTGAAACCAGGATCGTTGCGATAAACGTTCCGATAAATATGACGGCAACCAGGTTCCTGTACGCCGCCATTACCAACCAAAGTGCCAGCACTATGAATACGATCTTGGCCGCTTCCGCCTTAAAGGCAGTCAGCAGCACGTCGTCCGCCGTTCTGCCTTCGCGCACGGTCGCGATCGCGGCAAACAGCAGCCCGGATGCCATGCTGATCAGACCGCCAAGTCCAGCCGAGACCGCGCCGTGAAAACCGGCAAAGTAGGCGGCAAGCGCCAGTGCTGCCGCTGTCACAACGCCCTGCCACCGCAGGACGGTGCGAACCGGCCGGCCTGCAGAAGCCAACGGGAAGAAAGACATCACAGCAAAACCGTGCCGGCCGTCGCAAAACCGGCGGATTTTACCCGCCCGGTATTTCATGGTCAACGACAAGCACGGGCATTCTTAGAATTTCTGCCGCTCGATTGAAAAATATCGCTGCCGAAGACCGTAAATGCGTCATCAACGCGGTGCAAAGACCGGTAACGTCTAACCACGCAACCGTGCAAGGATTTCGTCGAGCTGATCGAGGCTCGTGTAGTTGATGACCAGCTTGCCCTTCCCACCCTTGCCCGGGGTGATGGTCACCGGCGCGCCGAGATTCTCCGCAAGGTCGTCCTCCAGAGCCTGAAGGTCGCGATCCTTCCTGTGTTTGCGCGGCGTCTTGCGGGCGCTCCCCTCGGCACGGCCGGCCAACTGCTCGGTTTCACGCACCGACAGCCCGCGGCTGACAACCTGGCGAGCTAATTCCACCTGACGCGGCCCGCTCACCGCCAGCAGCGCCCGGGCATGGCCCATATCGAGCTTTCCCTGCATCAGCAGTTCCTGCACGGGCTTGGCAAGATTCAACAGTCGCAATAAATTGGTAACCGCGCTGCGCGAGCGCCCGACCGCCTGCGCCGCGGTGTCGTGGGTCATGCGGAATTCATCTATCAACCTGTGGATGCCGCCCGCTTCTTCCAGCGGATTGAGGTCCTCACGCTGGATGTTCTCGATCAACGCCATCGCCAGTGCAGCCTGGTCGGGTACCGCGCGTACGACAACCGGCACTTGCGCCAGTCCGGCAAGCTGGGCCGCGCGCCAGCGGCGCTCGCCGGCGATGATCTCGTACTTGCCGCGGTCCACCGGGCGCACCAGGATCGGCTGCAGCAGGCCCTGGGCCTTGATCGAGTCGGCAAGTTCCGCGATCGACTGCGGGTCCATGCGCGTGCGCGGCTGGAAGCGACCGGGCTTGAGCATGCCCACCGCGAGCTCAGCCTGCCAGTCTTCGGCCCGGCTATCGTTGCCGGCGAGCAGCGCGTCGAGCCCGCGGCCAAGTCCTTTGAGTTTCGCCATCTGCATTTTTCCTAAGTATTCTTGCCGAGCATCTCGCCTGCCAGAGCGAGGTAGGCCAGCGCGCCTTTCGATTGCCGGTCGAAGCTGAGCGCGGGGATGCCGTGGCTGGGCGCCTCCGCAAGCCGAACATTGCGCGGGATCACGGTACGGTAGACCTTGTCGCCGAAGTGTTGCTGGAGTTGATCCGAGACCTGTTCCGAAAGCATGTTGCGCGGGTCGTACATGGTGCGCAGCAAACCCTCGATTTCGAGCGCGGGATTCAGATTCATGCGCACTTTCTTGATGGTCTGCACCAGGTCGGACAGGCCTTCGAGCGCGTAGTACTCGCACTGCATCGGAATCATCACCGCGTCGGCCGCGCACAGCCCGTTCACCGTCAGAAGATTGAGCGCCGGCGGGCAGTCGATCAGTACGTAGTCGTACTGCGCCGAGATTTCTTCGAGCGCCCTCTTGAGCCGCGTTTCGCGTTCGGCGAGTTCCACCATTTCCACTTCCGCACCGGCGAGTTCGCGGTTGGACGGAATCAGGTCATAGCCGCCGCTCTGGCTGCGCACCATGACCGATGACATCGTCGCGGAGCCCAGCAACACCTGGTAGACCGTCGCCTTGAGGCTGCGCTTGTCGATGCCGCTTCCCATGGTGGCGTTGCCCTGCGGATCGATGTCCACCAGCAGTACGCGCCGCCCGGCCATTACCAGGCTTGCGGCGAGATTGATGCTGGTGGTGGTCTTGCCGACCCCGCCTTTCTGGTTGGTGATCGCGAGTATGCGCGGCATGTTGTTCAGCCGGCGTCCGCTGCTGCGCTCCGGCGCAGCATGACCAGATGGCGCTCCGCATCGAGCTGGGGCACCTGCAGGGGGATGATTGTTTCCGCCTTCCAGGGGTGCGGGAGCTGCGCGAGTTCTGCGTCCGGGCGAGTGCCTTTCATCGCAGCCAGCACGCCGCCGGGCCCGCACAGGTGGCCTGCAAGCCTGATGAAGTCGGCGATGCTGGAGAAAGCTCGCGAGATGACGACGTCGAAGTCATGCTCGGGCCGATAGGATTCGGATCGGGCGATCACGACCTTGACGTTCGCGAGCGCCAGCTCGGTGGATGACTGAATCAAAAACGCGCCTTTCTTCTGGTTCGAGTCGAGCAACGTCACCTGTCTGTCCGGACATGCCAGCGCGATCGGGATCCCCGGCAAACCTGCGCCGCTGCCTCCATCCACAAGTCGTCCTGCCGGCAAGTGCGGCACCACCGCGAGGCTATCCAGCAGGTGATGGCTGACCCACTTCGTTTCCTCGCGGATTGCCGTGAGGTTGTAAACGCGGTTCCACTTCGCCAGCAACGCCAGGTAGTCCAGCAGCCGACCAGTCATGGACTGCGGCAACGCCAATCCCAGGTCCGCAATACCCTGCCGCAACAGCAGCGCGGCCGCCTGGCTCAACCGCGGTTTCCCGCGGCGCGTTCCTGGCTGCCGTGGCGACCCCCGGGCATGGTCGTCTGCTTGATGCCGCGCTTCAAGTACACCAGTAGCAGCGAAATCGCCGCCGGCGTGATGCCGGAAATGCGCGCGGCCTGACCCAGGGTCTCGGGGTTGTGCTTGTTGAGTTTCTGCTGCACCTCGATCGACAGTCCCCGCACGCTGCGGTAATCGAGATCCGCCGGCAGGCGCAGGGCTTCGAAGTGCTCCTGGCGCTCGATCTCTTCGCGCTGGCGTTCGATGTATCCTCGATATTTGGTCTGGATTTCCACCTGTTCGGCCGCTTGAGCGTCGGCCACGCCCGGGCCGGCATCGGCCAGCGCCATCAGATCGCGATAGCGAACCGACGGCCGGCGCAGCAACTCTTCCAATGTGTAGTCGCGTTCCAAAGGCTGTCCGAACAGTTGCACGATGGTTTCTTCGGCGAGCAGTTTCGAATTGACCCATGTAGTCTTCAGGCGCTCCAGTTCGCGCGCGACGACTTCGCGTTTACGTTCGAAGATTTCCCAGCGTACATCGTCTACCATGCCCAGGCGCCTGCCGATTTCCGTGAGGCGCATGTCGGCGTTGTCTTCGCGCAAACTCAAGCGGTATTCGGCGCGGCTGGTGAACATCCGGTAGGGTTCGGTCACGCCGCGAGTAATCAGGTCGTCTACCAGCACGCCGAGGTAAGCCTGGTCGCGCCGTGGGCACCAGGATTCTTTGCCCTGCACCAGCAGCGCCGCGTTGATCCCGGCGAGCAGCCCCTGGGCAGCAGCTTCTTCGTAACCGGTGGTGCCGTTTATCTGGCCGGCGAAAAACAGCCCTCCGATCGCCTTGGTTTCCAGCGATGACTTGAGCCCTCGCGGATCGAAGTAGTCGTACTCGATGGCGTAGCCTGGGCGAGTCAGCTGTGCATTTTCCAAGCCCTTGATTGAATGAACTAATTCGACTTGCACGTCAAATGGCAGGCTGGTCGAAATGCCGTTCGGATAAACCTCATTGGTGGTAAGCCCCTCGGGTTCGAGGAAGATCTGGTGCGAGTTCTTGCCGGCAAAGCGTGTGATCTTGTCCTCGATGGACGGGCAGTAACGTGGCCCGACGCCTTCGATCACGCCGGTGAACATCGGCGATCGGTCGAGCCCGCCGCGTATTATTTCGTGGGTTCGCAGATTGGTATGGGTAATCCAGCACGGCAGTTGCCGCGGATGCTGGACAGCCGCACCGATGAAGGAGAACACCGGCAGCGGGTCGTCGCCCGGCTGCTCGGCCATTACCGAATAATTGATGCTGCGGCCGTCAAGCCGCGGTGGCGTACCGGTCTTCAGACGGCCCACCGGCAACTGCAACTCGCGCAGCCGCCGCGCCAGGCTGATTGCCGGCGGATCGCCGGCACGCCCGGCCTGATAATGATCCAGTCCGACATGCACCAGTCCCGACAGAAAAGTCCCAGTCGTTAATACCACGGCCGGCGCGAAAAAGCGCAACCCGAGCTGCGTCACCACCCCGGCCACGCGCTCGCGGTCGAGGCTCAAATCGTCTACAGCTTGCTGAAAAATTGTAAGATTTTTCTGATTCTCGAGGCGCCGGCGGATGGCCTGGCGATACAGCACGCGATCGGCCTGGGCGCGCGTGGCGCGCACTGCCGGCCCCTTGCTGGAGTTGAGGATACGAAACTGGATTCCTGCCTCGTCGGTGGCGATCGCCATTGCACCACCCAGCGCATCCACCTCTTTGACCAGGTGTCCCTTGCCGATTCCGCCGATCGACGGATTGCAGGACATTTGACCAAGGGTTTCTATGTTATGGGTCAGCAGCAGCGTGCGACAACCCGCCCGGGCCGCCGCCAGGGCGGCCTCGGTGCCGGCGTGACCACCGCCCACCACTATGACGTCGAAAGATTCGGAGTGCTGCATTGTCGTGCCGGAAAAGAGGGCGGAATCATACCCGAAACCCCTGGCACCGAGGAATCCGGCGCCACCCGCAAATCCAGATGTTCCACGTGAAACACTCGGTGCCAGGCGGTTGTGAATGTTTCACGTGGAACAAAGCACCTATCGTTGCAGCAGCAAATCGTAAGCAAGCTTGGCAATCAGCGCCACAACGACCAGCACAAACATCCGGCGGATAAAGTGGCTGCCCTGCCGAACTGCCAGCTGGGCCCCGAGCATTCCGCCCACGATGCTGGAGGCCGCCATCGGCAAACCGACCGCGTAGAGGACATTGTCGGTCGCCACGAACAACATCAACGCGCCGAAATTTGTCGCCAGATTCAGGACCTTGGTCGCGGCGGCGGCGCCCAGGAAATCATAGCCGAACAGCCGCACCAGACCGAACAGCAGAAAACTTCCGGCGCCCGGACCGAAGAATCCGTCGTAAAAACCTACCACCGCTGCCAATGCAGCCACTCCCGGCCCTTCGATCTCGAGCCGCACCCGCCTGCCAGGTTTGGAGCCGAAATTTCGCCGTGTCAGAGTGTAGATTGCCACAGCGCCCAGCATCACCAGGATCAACGGCCGCAGCACGCCGGGCTCGATCAGGCTCACCGCCTTTGCCCCCGCAAGTCCGCCGCCACACGCGACCAGCGCAGCGGGCAGGATGGTCCGCCAGCGAATCGGCACCGACCAGGCGTAACGCAGCGTGGCGATGGTGGTACCGGCTATCGATGAGAGCTTGTTGGTGCCGAGCAGGAGCGCGGGCGGCGCCGACGAATAGACTGCAAACAGCGCTGGAACAAGTATCAAGCCACCGCCGCCGGCGACCGCGTCCACCAGCCCGCCGCAAAACGCAAACACGCACAGAACCAGGACGTCGGTCACGAGCGCTTTATTTGCCGATGCAGAAACGCGAAAAGATTTCGCCGAGCAAGTCGTCGGCGCTGAACTGCCCGGTAATCTCGCCCAGAGCCTGTTGGGCCAGTCGCAATTCTTCGGCAAACAATTCGATCGCCTTCGATTGATCGGCCGCTCGCGCGAGTGCTGCGTCGGCTTGCTGCAGCGAACGCAAGTGCCGCTCCCTGGCCATGAATTGCGCTTCCTCTGCCGGTCGCCAACCGATAGCCTGCAAAATGTGGGTTCGCAATAGCTCCAATCCGGCGCCGGACTTGGCAGATACCCGGATCTCCACCCGGTCTTCTGTCTCGCGCGCCCATGGTGACTCTCCGGATAAATCTATTTTGTTGAAAATGAATATGTTTTTGACCTTCTCCGGAAGTCTCGCGAGGATCCTGCGATCGGCGTCCGCCATCCCCCGGGTCACGTCCACCACCAGCAGGGCAACGTCCGCCTGATGGATTTCGCGCCACGCGCGCTCGATACCGATTTTTTCCACCGGCTCCTCGGATTCGCGCAGCCCGGCGGTGTCGATCACATGCACCGGCACGCCGTCGATTACCAATTCGTGCCGCAACGGGTCGCGGGTAGTACCCGGAATCTCGGTGACGATTGCGACCTCGTCACCGGCGAGACGGTTAAGCAGGCTCGACTTGCCGACGTTGGGCTGACCGATCAGTACACATCTCGCGCCCTCGCGCAGAATCCTGCCCTGCTCCGCCGCGCGCTGAACCTCGCCGAGTTCTGCGCGCAGCCGCGCCAGCCGATTGAATGCGTCGCCCCGCTCAAGAAAATCGATCTCCTCGTCGGGAAAATCCAGTGTCGCCTCGACCAGTGCCCGCAGTTCAATCAAGGCGCTGACGAGATGACCGATGCGCGCGGAGAACTCGCCCGCGAGTGAGCGCATCGCGCCACGCGCCGCCGCCTCCGAACTGGCGTCGATCAGGTCGGCGACGCTTTCCGCCTGAGCGAGGTCGAGCTTGTCGTTGAGGAACGCGCGGCGGGTGAATTCGCCCGGTTGCGCCGGCCGTGCGCCGAGATCGAGACAACGTCGCAGTACCAGTCGCAGAACGGCGGGCCCGCCGTGGCCGTGAAGTTCGAGCACATCCTCACCGGTGTAGGAGTGCGGCGCGGGAAAGAACAATGCGAGGCCGCGATCGAGCGTCCCGCCCGTTGCGTCGCGGAAGCCGCAAAGTGTGGCGGCGCGAGGCCTGGGCTCGTGCCCAAGGATTCCCGCGATGATCGCGCGGACCGCGGGACCGGAAACGCGCACTACGCCGATTCCCGCGCGCCCGGGGGCGGTCGCAACCGCGGCGATCGTGTCAGCGCGGGGCATGAGCGGGTTTTGACCGCTCGATGGCGCGCGTGATCTGCCACTGCTGCGCGATGGAAAGAATGTTGATTACCAGCCAGTAGAGAACCAGCCCCGCCGGGAAGAAGAAGAAGAACACGCTGAATACCACCGGCATGATTTTCATCACCTTCGCCTGCACCGGATCCGGCGGGGTGGGGTTCAGCGATGTCTGGATGATCATGGTGACGCCCATCAGCACCGGCAGGATGTAATACGGGTCCTGCGCGGACAGATCGGTGATCCAGAGCATGAATGGCGCGTTGCGCAATTCCACGCTCGCCAGCAATACCCAGTACAGCGCAATGAACACCGGAATCTGCACCACGATCGGCAGACAACCCCCTAGCGGATTGATCTTCTCGGTCTTGTACATTTCGATCATCGCCTGCTGCATGCGCTGCCGGTCGTCGCCGTATTGCTCCTTGAGTTTCTGCATCTTCGGTCCAAGGACGCGCATTTTCGCCATGGATTTGTAGCTTGCGGCTGACAGCGGGTAGAAGATCAGCTTGATGATGAAGGTCAGGATGATGATCGCCACGCCCCAGTTATTCACCCACTTCTGGATCGCGGACAGCACCCAGAACAAGGGTGCCGCGATGACCGTGAGCCACCCGTAGTCCACCGTCAGTTCCAGACCCGGAGCCAGCGTGGCGAGCTTTTCCTGCTCTTGCGGTCCGGCGTACAAGCGCATGTCGACCTGCCCCGAGGCGCGCGGCGCGATGCTACCCGCCGGCACGATGACGCCCGCAGCGTACAAACCATTTCCCAGCGCGCGCGTATAGAACTCGCGCGGGGTTTCGCCGGCCGCAAGCCAGGCCACCACGAAATAATGTTGCACGAAAGCGATCCAGCCATCGTTGACGTGCTTCGGATACTCAGCGTTGCCCTTGTCGATGTCGCCGAAATTCACCTTGCGAAACTTTGACTGTTCCGTATAAACGGCCGCGCCGGTGTAGGTCGGCACCATCTTCGAATCGCCCGCGGCCGGTTTTCCGTCACGAAGAATCTGGAAATATGCAAACGGTTTCAATTCGTCGCTGCCGCCGTTGACCACCTGAAAGGACTCGCTGATGAGATAGCTGCCGCGCTGGAAAGTGATGCGCTTGGTCACGGCGACGTGATTGGCTTCTGGTGCGGTCAAGGTAACGGTCACTTCATCGCTGCCATCGCCCAGCTCGTAGTCCGACGCGGCGGCGCGATAGACCGTTGTGTGGTTAGGCAGGTTTTCTCCGATTAGGCCGCTTTGCGCCACGTACGTATGGTCGGCGGATTGCTCGAACAGAACAAAATTCCTTTTCCTGTCGACCTTGTCCTTGTGCCGGGTAAACTCGAGCCTACGCAAGACCCCGCCCACCGGGTCGATTTCCGCATTCAGCACGTCGGTACGCACGGTAATCACGGGCAAGCTTACGGAACTTGACGCGGCGGCTTTGGCGGGCGGCGCGCCGGGACTCGCTGGTTTCGTCGCACCGGGCGGAAGGGTTGGTGAGGGTGTAGCAGTAATGGCCTGCTGCGCCGTATCCTGCGGCGCCGCCGGCTGCGGATTACGCTCCTTTACCCAAGCGTCGAACAGCAGGAAAACGGAAACGGCGAAAATCATCGCCGCAAACAATCGCATACTATCCATGGAAGGCGTCTTCTTTTCCGGGTACCGGGTCGGCTCCACCGGGATGCCACGGGTGGCAGCGCAGCAGGCGCCTGCAGGCGAACCAGCTTCCCCGCAAGGCGCCGTGGGTCTGGATCGCGACTTTCGCGTATTCCGAACAAGTCGGGTAGAAGCGGCAGTTACTGCCGACCCACGGGCTCAACAGGTATTGGTAGAGCTTGATCAGGGTTACGAATGTGCCGCGCATCAGCGACCGCCGCTTAACAGGCTTTGCAGTTCACCGCGTGCCTCGAACATTTCTTCCCTGACAGCAGGCCTGCGCACCTTGACGATAAAATCGGTCGTTCCGAGGTCGCTGCGCAGGTGGCGAAACACCTCACGCACCAAACGCTTCATCGCCGAGCGGGCAACGGCCCTGGGCGCGGTGCGCCGGCCGATGACAATTCCCAGGCGCGCGGCCTTGCCGCCCGGATTATTCCTGGCGAGGACGACAAAGAACCGCCCTTGTCGCCTTGCCGAGAACGCGCCGGTGAAATGCGCCCCGCCGCGCAGCCTCGCCAGGCGAGGCAGCCTGGGACGCGGCTGTTTCACACCGCCAGGCGCGCACGGCCCTTGGCTCGACGGGCATTGATGACGGCGCGACCGCCTCGCGTTTTCATGCGCACCAGGAAACCATGGGTACGGCTGCGGCGGGTTTTTGACGGCTGATAAGTGCGTTTCATTCGGCTCACTCCGGTGACTGGCGCGAAAAAGCCCGTCATTACACTTGTTTTTACAGGCTATTGTCAACCGCGAATTCGTCTCGTCGAAGCTGTGGATAACTCCAAATATTGCTGATAAACTTCGCCCTCACTTTGGCGGGCCTTCATCGGCCGCTTCCCGTTCTAAAAAAGCACAACTTTGCGCCGATGGATAGCTTCTGGAATCATTGCCTACGCCATTTCGAAAAATCTCTTCCGGCGCAACAGTACAAGACCTGGATTCAGCCGCTGCACGCGCGCCTGGATCAATACACGGTGGTGGTTTCTGCGCCGAATCGCTTCGTTCTCGAGTGGGTCAAGGACAAGTTCATCTCTGAAATCGAGAGGCTGACTTCGGAATATCTACACAAACCTACTCAGGTAGTGCTTACTCTCTCGGAAATCGTCGCCGAAGAAACGATCCGCCCTGCGCCGGAGGCCGAAGTACCGGCGCCGAAACCGAAGATCCGGGAGCAGAGCCGCCTCAACCCGTCGTTTACATTTGACTCGTTCGTAACCGGTAAGGCCAATCAACTGGCGCGCGCCGCCGCGCTGCAGGTCGCCGAACATCCCGGCGTGGCGTACAACCCGCTGTTTGTCTACGGAGGGGTCGGTTTGGGCAAGACCCACCTCATTCAAGCTATCGGTAATCTGCTGCTCGAACTCAACCCCTCTGCCAAGGTCCGCTATATCCACGCCGAGCAGTACGTTTCCGATGTGGTTCGCGCCTATCAGCACAAGGCCTTTGACGGTTTCAAGAAGTACTACCATTCCCTGGACCTTCTGCTGATCGACGATATCCAGTTTTTCAGCGGCAAGAACCGCACCCAGGAGGAATTTTTCTACGCCTTCAACGCGCTGATCGAAGCGCACAAACAAGTCATCATTACCTGTGATACTTACCCGAAAGAAATCGCCGGAATCGAGGATCGGCTGATCTCGCGCTTCGGCTGGGGACTCACCGTCGCAATCGAGCCGCCGGAATTGGAAATGCGGGTGGCGATCCTGCTCAAGAAGGCAGAAGCCGAGCGTATCAGCCTGCCGGAGGACATTGCGTTTTTCGTTGCCACCCACATCCAGTCCAACGTGCGCGAACTCGAAGGCGGCCTCAAGCGTGTTCTCGCCTACGCCAAGTTCGCCAACGCCACGCTCTCGGTGGACCTTGCCCGCGAAGCACTCAAGGATCTGCTAGCCGTGCAGGTGAGGCAGGTCTCGGTGGAAAATATCCAACGCATCGTGGCCGACTACTACAAGATCAAGGTTTCCGAAATGTACTCGAAGAAGCGCTCACGCACGGTTGCTCGCCCGCGCCAAGTCGCCATGGCTCTGGCCAAGGAACTCACTCATTTGAGTCTGCCCGATATCGGTGACGCGTTCGGCGGCCGCGACCACACCACGGTGCTGCATGCCTGCCGCAAAATAGCGGATCTGCGCGCCGGTAATGCCGAGATCACCCGTGACTTCAACGCGCTGCTCCAGACATTGCGCGGTTGATAAACCTTGTACAGTTTGTTGATAACCGGCGCGGCATGGAATCGGCCGCAAGTGTCCACAATCCGTCCACTGCTGCTACACGAGTTATACAAAATCGGAAGCGCATGTTTTCAAAGTAACAACCGCGATAGCTAACATGTTTTCCGCAATCTATTAACCTTATTAAGGTTCAAGAATGAAGATCTTAGAAATAGAAAAAGACATACTCTTGCGGCCATTGCAGGCAGTTTCGGGAATCGTGGAACGCCGGCATACGTTGCCGATCCTTTCCAATGTCATGCTGGAAGCGGATGGCACGGCCCTGAACCTGTTGGCTACCGACCTGGAAATCCAGGTGGCGACCTCTGCCGTGCTGGAGAAGGCCGCGTCGCACTACGCGGTCACGGTGTCGGCTAGAAAGTTGCAGGATATCCTGCGTTCGCTTCCGGACAATACGGTCGTCAGCCTCGATGCGCAGGAAGGGCGTCTGCAGGTGAAAGCCGGGAAGAGCAGATTCAACCTGCAGACGCTGCCGGCGCAGGACTTTCCCAAACTTGCGGACGGCGGCAATGGCGCGGTCTCGGTGCGATTGCCGCAGAAAGTGCTCAGGCTGCTGCTGCTGCTGGTGCAGTACGGCATGGCGCAGCAGGATATCCGT
Organism: Burkholderiales bacterium; assembly: GCA_045403275.1. Classification (GTDB taxonomy): domain Bacteria; phylum Pseudomonadota; class Gammaproteobacteria; order Burkholderiales; family JACQAP01; genus JACQAP01. Next base: position 14,779 of record JAXIOX010000108.1, read on the forward strand.
TACTATCTCAACGGCCTGTTGCTGGTAGTCGAGGAGCGTCAGCTGACCATGGTAACGACCGATGGCCACAGGCTGGCCTACGCGGCCGCGAAACTGCCTCAATCGGTGACGCGGTCGGAGGTAATCATTCCGCGCAAGGCCGTGCTGGAGCTGGCCAAGCTGCTGGCGGACAGCGAAGACGAAGTCGAAATCCAGATTCTGCCAAACCAGGTGCTGTTCCGCTTTTCCGGAATCGAACTCGTTTCGAAGGTCGTGGATGGCAAATTTCCCGACTACACACGGGTGATACCGACCAACTACAAGAACCACTTCACACTGGATCGCCTGTTGCTGCAGCAGGCGTTGCAGCGGGCTGCAATACTTTCGAACGAGAAATTTCGCGGCGTGCGCTGGGTGATCGGATCCAGCAACCTCAAAATCGTCTGCACCAACGCCGAGCAGGAAGAGGCCGAGGAAGAGCTCGAGATCAACTACAACGGCGACGCCCTCGATATTGGCTTCAACATCACCTACCTGCTTGACGTTCTCAATAACCTGGACGCGAAGGATGTGGACTGCGCCGTAGGCGACGCCAACAGCAGCATGCTGATCTCGGTGCCGGGAAACAAGGAATTCAAGTACGTTGTAATGCCGATGCGCATCTGAATATCACAGCGGGATTCAAGAAATGTCAGAATCAGAATACAACTCGGACAGCATCAAGGTCCTGAAAGGCCTCGAGGCGGTCCGTAAGCGTCCCGGCATGTTCATCGGCGACACCAGTGACGGCACCGGGCTGCACCACATGGTATTCGAGGTGCTCGACAACTCCATCGACGAAGCGCTGGCGGGGCACTGCGACGAGATCAAGGTGGTGATCCACAGCGACAATTCCATCAGTATCGTCGACAACGGCCGCGGAATTCCGACCGGTATCCACCCGGAAGACGAGGAGGGACGATCCACCGCCGAAATCGTCATGACCGTGCTTCATGCGGGCGGTAAGTTCGACAGCAACAGCTACAAGATTTCCGGCGGTCTGCACGGCGTGGGCGTGTCAGTGGTGAACGCGCTGTCGGATTGGTTGAAGCTGACGATCCGCCGCGATGGGCAGGTGCATTTCATGGAATTCCGCAGCGGTGACCCGGTTGCTCCCCTGAAAGTTATCGGGACGACGGAACGTCGCGGTACGGAAGTGCATTTCCACCCGAACCCCGAAGTCTTCGGCAACATCGAGTTCCACTACGACATCCTGGCGAAACGGCTGCGCGAGCTTTCGTTCCTGAACAACGGCGTGCGAATCGAGCTGCATGACCAGCGCAATGCCAAGGAAGAGACCTTCGCCTTCGTCGGCGGCGTCAAGGGCTTCGTCGAGTACATAAACCGCTCGAAGACTGTCCTGCACCCGAACATATTCCACGCCGCCTACGATCTCGACGGAATCGGCGTCGAAGTCGCCATGCAGTGGAACGATTCGTACCAGGAATCGGTGCTGTGCTTCACCAACAATATTCCGCAACGCGATGGCGGCACTCATCTGACCGCATTGCGCGCCGCGATGACGCGCACGCTGAATCAGTACATCGAGGCCAACGAGCAGGCCAAGAAAGCCAAGGTCGAAACGACCGGCGACGACATGCGCGAGGGCCTCAGTTGCATTCTGTCGATCAAGCTGCCGGATCCGAAATTCTCGTCGCAGACAAAGGACAAGCTGGTGTCATCCGAAGTACGGCCGGTGGTGGAAGACGCGATATCGCAGGCTTTGCATGACTGGCTGCTGGAAAAGCCCGGCGATGCCAGGATCATCGTCAGCAAGATCATAGAAGCGGCGCGCGCCCGCGAGGCCGCGCGCAAGGCGCGGGAAATGACCCGGCGCAAAGGTGTGCTCGACGGATTCGGCCTGCCGGGAAAGCTCGCCGACTGCCAGGAGAAGGATCCGGCGCTGTGCGAGCTCTATCTGGTCGAGGGAGATTCTGCCGGCGGGTCGGCAAAGCAGGGACGCGACCGGAAATTCCAGGCGATCCTGCCGCTAAAGGGCAAGATTCTCAATGTCGAGAGGGCGCGCTTCGATAAGCTGGTGTCATCGCAGGAAATCGCCACCCTGATCACCGCGCTCGGAACCGGGATCGGCAAGGAAGATTTCAAGCCGGAGAAGCTTCGTTATCACCGCATCATCATCATGACCGACGCGGATGTCGATGGCTCGCATATCCGCACGCTGTTGCTGACGTTCTTCTACCGGCAGATGCCGGATCTGGTGGAACGCGGCCACATCTACATAGCCCAGCCGCCGCTCTACAAGGTCAAGCACGGCAAGGAAGAGCGCTATCTCAAGGATGATCACGAATTGAAGGAGTATCTGCTGCGGCTGGCGTTGAAGGAGGCGGAGCTCTACCCCGGGGGCGGGCGGGCAGCGCTGGCGCAGGATGCGCTGGAATCGGTGGCCCGATCGTACATCCTCGCCGAGGCGGTGATCGAGCGCCTCGGCAAGCGCATCGATTCTGCGGTGTTGGCGGCGCTGCTGAAGAATCCCGAAGTCAGTCTTGCCGACGCGCAGGCGGCGCAGCGTTCCGCAGAACGCCTCACGGCCCTGTGCAAGCCGTCGGGCCTGGTGATCGAGCCGCAGTATGACCAGAAGAACGAAACCCAGGTGCTGGTGATCAAGCGGCTAAGGCACGGCAATCTGCGGATCGGCTATCTGGACAATGAGTTTCTCGACAGCGGCGATTACGCGCAGATCAAACAGACCGCGCAAGTCCTGCATGGCCTGCTGGCGGAGGGCGCATACGTCAAGCGCGGCGACCAGGAACGCCAGGTTGGCGAATTCAAGGAGGCCCTTGACTGGCTTCTCGAGGAGGTAAAGAAAGGGGTCTCGATCCAGCGCTACAAGGGACTCGGCGAGATGAATCCCGAGCAATTGTGGGAAACCACCATGGATCCGAAGTCGCGTCGCTTGCTCAAGACCCAGATCGAAGACGCGATCACGGCAGATGAGATTTTCACCACGCTGATGGGGGACATGGTGGAGCCCCGCCGCGCGTTCATCGAGACCAACGCCCTGGGCGTGCGTAACCTCGACGTCTAGGTGCGGCCGTCAGGCGGCCTTGCGTTTCGGTCCCTTCGCCTTGGCGGGGGGTTTCTTCTTGCCGGTGGAATCCTTCGCGGACTTTGCGGCCAGCAGCTCCACCGCCTCTTCCAGAGTCAACTTGGCCGGATCGGCCGAACGCGGGATCGTAGCGTTGATCTTGCCGTGCTTCACATAAGGCCCGTAGCGGCCGCTGTGAACCACCACCGACCTGCCGTCTTCCGGGTGTGCGCCGAGCGCACGTCCACCGGTACCGCCGGTCTTCTTTTCTGCAAGCAGCTGGATTGCCCGCGCCAGGGCGATGTCGTGAACGTTGTCGGCTTTGGGAATGGACTTGAACATGCCGTCGTGTTTCAGGTACGGACCGAAGCGCCCGATACTGGCTTCGATCGGCTTGCCGGTTTCCGGGTGCAAACCGATCTGGCGCGGCAGCGCGAGCAGCTTGAGCCCTGTGTTCAGGTCTGCCGATGCGGCGGGAATGTTTTTCGGCCATGCGGCGCGTTTCGGTTTCACGGTCCTGTCCTGTGGCGTCTGCCCGAGCTGGACGTAAAAACCGTAGGGCCCCTTGAGAAGCAGTACCTCGAGACCAGTTGCCGGATCGCTGCCGAGGATCACCGGGCCCTCGGGCTGGTTGCCCCAGGGCCGTGTGTAATCGCACTCGGGATAGCCGCTGCAGCCTATGAACATGCCGCGGCGGCTGTTCTGCAGGAATAGCTGCTTGCCGCACTTCGGGCAGGATTCGTCGAGCGGGCTGCCGCGAGCGACCTTTTCCTTGGACTTGAGGTCGCGGGAGAAATCTTTCCAGAAGTCCTTGAGGACCGGAATCCAGTCGCGCTTGCCGTTGGATATCTCGTCCAGCTCCTCTTCCAGATTGGCGGTGAAGCCGTAGTCAACGTAGTGATTGAAGTGCGATGTCAAAAATCCGTTGACCAGCCGGCCGATGTCGGTCGGCAAAAAGCGCTTCTTCTCCAGCAACGCGTAGCCGCGATCCTGCAGCGTGGAAATGATGCTGGCGTAGGTCGAAGGCCTGCCGATCCCGTATTCCTCCAGGGTTTTTACCAGGCTTGCTTCGGTGTAACGCGGCGGCGGCTGGGTGAAATGCTGCTCGCCGAAAAGCCGGTCGATTGGAACGGTGTCCTTCTCTTCAAGCCGTGGAAGCCTGGCCTCGTCTTCCTGCTCCGCGTCATCGGCGTCTTCGAGGTAAACGGCCATGAAGCCGGGGAACACCAGAATCTGCCCGGTGGCACGGAACAGGGTATCGGCGACGCCGACTGCGAAATCCACCGTCGTCGTATCGTACCTGGCCGGTGTCATCTGGCAGGCGAGCGTGCGCTTCCAGATCATTTCGTAGAGCGCGGCCTGTTCCGGGGTCAGGTACTTGCGGATCGATTCCGGCGTGCGGAAAACCGAAGTCGGGCGAATCGCTTCGTGCGCTTCCTGGGCGTTCTTCGACTTGCTGCGGTACTGGATCGGTGCGCGCGGCAGATAATCGTCGTCGAACTTCTTCTGGATGTATTTGCGCAGTTCGAGCAGCGCCTCGTTGGCAAGCGTCAGCGAGTCGGTACGCATGTAGGTGATCAAACCCACGGTACTGCCGCCAATATCCACGCCTTCGTAGATCTGCTGGGCGGTACGCATCGCGCGCTCGGTGGTGAAACCCAATTTGCGCACCGCTTCCTGCTGCAGCGTCGATGTGGTGAACGGTGCCGCCGGCTGGCGGCTCTTGGGCTTGCGCTCGACGCGCACTACCTTGGCCGTGCCCTTTGCCGTCTTTTCGATGTCGGCGACCACCTGCCGGTGTCGCTCATCGGTGACGATCGTGAATTGTTCGACCTTGTCGCCGCGATACTGAATCAGGCGCGCGCCGAATTTCTGTTTTTCCTTGTGGCTGTCGAGATGTATGGTCCAGTACTCGCGGCTCTGGAACTTTTCGATCTCCTGCTCACGCTCGACGATGAGCCGCAGCGCCGGGCTCTGTACCCGGCCGGCGGACAGCCCGGGGCCGATCTTCTTCCACAACAGCGGCGACAGCTTGAAGCCGACCAGGTGGTCGAGTGCGCGGCGCGCCTGCTGCGCGTTCACCAGCGGCATGGAAATCTGGCGCGGTTTGGCTACCGCGTCTGTCACCGCCGACTCGGTGATCTCGTAGAACACCACGCGGTGAAGTTTCTTGTTCTTGAGCAGTTTCCTGCCTTTGAGGATCTCGCCGAGGTGCCAGGCGATGGCCTCGCCCTCACGGTCCGGGTCGGTGGCCAGATAAATCCTGTCGGCCTTTCCCACGGCCTTGGCGATTGCGTCCACATGCTTCTTGTTCCTTTCGACCAGCGCATACTTCATGTGGAAGTTGTCCGCCGGGTCCACCGCACCTTCCTTGGCCTCCAGGTCGCGGACGTGGCCATACGAGGCGACGATATCGAAGCCGCGGCCCAGATACTTCTTGAGAGTCTTCGCCTTGGAAGGAGACTCGACGATCAGCAGATTTTGGGACATTGCGTGTCCGGCCGAAAACGGAGGGCAGAATGATAAGAACTTGCCGGCGGCGGAGCAAGCGCTGGTTCAAGCAACGGATGGCTATTGCAGATAGCGCTCCTGATTTGGCGCGACCAGCTCATCGAGCACCAGAGAATCCACCGATTCGTTCTGGTTCCACAACACCATGAGCACAATGAGCTTTACTTTCTCGAGGTCCACAGCGGGCTCATCCAGCGCCAGCACCCGTTCGATGACGAGCTCGCGCTGCAACGCCTTGATCACGCCCGCCGTTTCGAGAAAGAGTAGGAAGCCGCGCGCCTCGGCCGTCAGACCGGCCAGTTCCTGCTCGGTGTAATAACGGAATCCGTCGCTGCTGGTAAAGCGGGAGTTACTGTAGCCGACGCGCTCCAGGCCGCTCAGCCAGGTCAGGGCCTGTGTGATGTCCCTGGTGTCGAAACCGGCAGCGGACAGGCGCTTGGTAAGGGTTTGTTGATCGGGGTAGGCACCGGCATGAAAGTAGTTTTCGAACAGGAAGACGAGTATGTCGAACATGAGCCCCTGTCTGGAGGTATTGACGCCCCTGACGCTAGCGCACGCGCTGGAACTTGCCGCCCGGTAGCCGGCTGACGGTGCCGTCGAGTTCCAGTGTCAACAGCATCGCCGAAGCGGATTCCGGCGTCAAGCCGCTGCGCTCGCATAGCGTTTCGAGGTCAAGCGGGTCGAAACCGAGCGCCGCGAGCAGTTCGACGTGCTCAGGTGAGGCATCCGCTTCGCCGAGCATCGCGGTCCGAACGCGAACCGCGGCGCCGAGTTCCTCCAGAATATCGTTGCTGCTTTCGACCAGTTTCGCTCCTTGCTTGATGAGCAGGTGACAACCCTTCGACAGCGGCGAGTGGATCGAACCGGGGATCGCGAACACCTCCCGCCCCTGCTCCAGTGCATAACGCGCAGTGATCAGCGATCCGCTTTTGAGCGCGGCTTCGACGATCAGACAGCCGCGCGCCAGTCCGCTGATCAACCGGTTGCGCCGCGGGAAATTCCCCGACAGCGCAGGTGTTCCCAGCGGAAACTCGGAAACCAGCGCGCCCTGCGCCGCCAGTTGATGCGCGAGCGCGCGATTGCGCGCCGGATAGACAATATCGAGGCCGGTGCCGACCACCGCCAGTGAAGAGGATGCGCCGGCAAGCCCGCCGCGATGCGCGGCGGCATCGATGCCGAGCGCGAGTCCGCTGATGATCGTGAAACCGCCGTCGGAGAGTTCGCGGCCGAGATCCTCAGCGTTGGCGCTGCCCTGCGGTGTGGCGTTGCGGCTGCCGACAACCGCCAGCGCCGCACGGTTGAGCAATCCTGGATCTCCCTTCACATACAGCAGCGGCGGCGGGTCGGTAATCTCCAGTAACGGCCGCGGATAGGCCGCATCCGCGAGACTCACGATGCGGTTACCCGGTTCTTCGAGCCAGCGCAGCGCAATGTCCACGCGGGTGGTGTCGGGACCGCGCAGGATGGCATCCGCGACTTCGTTCGGGACGATGCGCCCGAGCGCAGAGCGATTCGCCGCGCACACGGCTTCCGGGTCGCCGAATTCGCCGAGCAGCTTGCGAAAAGAAGCAGGGGTGAGCTCGGCGATGAGGCCGAGCTTGAGCCAGGCGAGAAGTTCCTGATCCGGCGGCATGCGCCGTCGGCGCTGGACTAGGGCGTTTGTACTGTGTCGAGCAGGTTGACCGGCCGCGTGGTGTGCATTACCAGCGCGTAGGACACCTTCTCGAAAACGCGGAACACGAACACGACACCGTAGCGCTCAGCCGGCAGCTTGATTCTTTCTTTCGGATTGGTCGCACCAGCCGGCCTGACCATGGGCAGATCGCGATACAGGGCCAGTACGTTGCCTGTTTCCAGGCCTTCGCGAGCGCCGCGATTCAACACCACAACCATATGCGGACCGATTTCCGTGACGCTGCTGTGCGGGGCCGCGATCACCTTGCCTTTTAGCCGCTTGCTCGGCGCGCGCGGAATGTAGGGCAGCACCGGCGCCGGCACGATCTTTACCAGGCGGTCGCCGGGAGCGATTTCCAGAACCGACTTGGTGATCGCAACCCTGCTGACTTCGCCGAACTGGCTAACTTTCAGTTCGCCCAGGTGCACGGCTTCGCGCCCCAGCAATTCCCTGGTGTCCGGGTCGACCAGATCACTGCCCGGGCGGTATATGTTCCACTCCGTGCCATCCTTCAAGACCACGCCTTTGGCGTAGGCGATATCGCCCGCGGAGAGCAGGACTCGGTTTTCCGGCCCGGCAACCAGAATCGGCGCGGCGGCCATTTCGCGCTCGCCGACCACCAGCGGTTTGGACAGGAAAGGGGCGATTGCCGCCAAGGGAATGCTGGGAATCGCACTTGCCGCGAGATCCAGTTTGCGTATCGTCGGGCTGAGCCTGGTGACCACCAGACGCCAGTCGGTGGCGCCGTCGATGCCCTGCAGACGCAGCCGCGGGCTCACGCCGGTGAAGTCAAGCAGGATTATGTCGCCGGGGTAGATCCAGTGGGGATTCTTGATCTGGTCCTTGTTCAGGCCCCAGATATCCGGCCAGCGCCAGGGATCGCGCAGAAAGCGCGCCGAGATGTCCCAGAGCGTGTCGCCTTTTACTACGACATAGCGTTCGGGTGCACTCTCGGCTAGCGTGAGTTCGTCCCCCACGCTCGTTCCCGGCAACCACGCGGTCAGCAACAGCAGCAGGGATATAATTGATTTGCCCATCTCAGGCCCCCATTTCTCTCAATCCAGAATCGCATCCCTCGCCGGTCCCGCAGTCCCGCTTGGCGTCAGACTCGATACTTTGGTTTAAATTCTGCATCTAGTTTATTAAATTTGCAAGCAATTATGGCGATTCTCCCAATCCTTCGCTACCCCGACCGGCGGCTGCACAAAGTGGCCAAGCCAGTGGCCGTGGTCGACGACGAAATCCGCCGGTTGGCGAGAAATATGGCCGAGACCATGTATGCGGCGCCGGGTGTGGGCCTGGCGGCTACACAGGTGGACGTACACAAACAGCTCATCGTGATCGATCTCTCCGAAACCAGGGACCAGTTGCTGGTGCTGATCAACCCGCAGATACTCGAGTCGCGGGGCCAGTCCGATTGCGAAGAGGGCTGCCTGTCGGTGCCCGGAATCTTCGAAAAGATCGCACGCGCCGAGTGGGTGAAGGTGCGGGCGCTCAATCTGGACGGCAAGTTCTTCGTGATCGAGGCCACCGGACTGTTGTCGGTGTGTATACAGCATGAAATGGATCATCTCAAAGGCAAGGTCTTCGTCGAATACCTGTCGCGCCTCAAGCAGACCCGCATCCTGAGTAAGCTCAAGAAGCAGCAGCGGCAGACGCTCTGATGCGGATCGTATTTGCCGGCACGCCAGCGTTCGCGGCGAGCGCGCTGCTGGCGCTGATCGGGGCCGGGCACGAGATCGCGCTGGTGCTGACCCGCCCGGAGCGGCCCGCCGGCCGCGGTCTGAAGCTCGCGGCCGGCGAAGTCAAGCAACTCGCCGAACGGGCTCGGCTCCCTCTCTTGCAGCCGCAGACGCTCAAGGATGAGCAACTGCTGGCGCGCCTGCATGCTGCTGGCGGGCAGGCGATGGTGGTCGCCGCCTACGGATTGATCCTTCCGCGCGCAGTGCTCCAACTGTATCCGGCAGGTTGCATCAATATCCACGCCTCACTGCTGCCGCGCTGGCGCGGCGCCGCGCCGATCCAGCGCGCCATTCTGGCGGGCGACCGCGAGACCGGTATCTCGATCATGCACATGGAGGAAGGACTGGACAGCGGTCCGGTCTATCTGATGCGGCGCATACCGATTGCCGCGGAGGACACCGCGATAACCGTACACGACAAACTCGCGGCGCTCGGCGCCCGCTGCATCGTCGAAGCGCTCCCGGAAATTGCGGACGGGACGCTCAAAGCCGTGCCGCAAAGCGAAGCCGGCGCGATCTATGCTCCCAAGATCACCAAGGACGAAGCGGCGATCGACTGGCGCCGCGAGGCGATTGAAGTGGATCGCCAGGTGCGCGCGTTCAATCCCTTCCCCGGCGCATATTCCACGCTGCACGGCGAACCATTGAAGGTCTGGCGCGCCGCGGTTGCGCCGGGTTCGCCCGCACCGCCCGGGACCATCCTTCGTGCCGATGCACAGGGTATCGTCGTCGCCTGCGGCAACGGCGCATTGCGTGCCACCGAGTTGCAGCGTGCGGGCGGAAAGCGCCTGGCGGCCGCGGATTTCCTGCACGGATTGCCGCTCGCCGCCGGCGAGCGTTTCGGCGCCTGATCCCCGGACCGCGGTGCGCAACGTTCAACGCATTGCAGCGCAAACCGTGGCGGCGGTGCTTTCCGGAACAAGCCTGAATCACACGCTGGAAGCGGCGTGGAAACGGGACCACGCGCTCACGCGCGCCGAACGGGGAGCGATACAGGACCTCTGCTACGGGACGTTGCGGCATCTGGGCAGATTGCGCGCGGTGTTGTCACAGTTGGCGCCCAGGCGGGTGGAGGACCGGAAACTGCAAACGCTGTTGCTGGTCGCGCTGTACCAGCTGGAATACAGCGAGGCCGCGCCCTACGCCGTGGTTGATCACGCGGTGGAGTGTGCGGCGCAAATCGGCGGCCACCACGTAAAGGCGTTCGTCAACGCGGTACTGCGCAATTTCCAGCGCGGCCGCATCGCGCTGCTGAAGGAAGCAGACAGCACCGACGCAGGACACTATTCGTATCCCGCATGGTGGATCGAACGGTTGCGGCGCGACTTCCCGTCCGAAGCACAAAATATTCTGGAAAGCGGCAACGCGCGTCCACCGATGACGCTGAGGGTCAATCGACGGCGCAGCACGCCGCATGAATATCTGCATGAGCTGGAGCGGGCAGGACTGGGTGCGCGTATGCTCGAAGGCGGCGCGCTGACTTTGCTGCGCCCGGTTCCGGTCGAGCAACTGCCGCGGTTCGGCCAGGGCGTGGTGTCGGTGCAGGATGCGGGGGCGCAGTTTGCCGCGCGGCTGCTCGATCTTAGCGACGGCATGCGCGTGCTGGATGCTTGCGCTGCGCCCGGTGGCAAGACCGCGCACATGCTTGAGCTCGTCGACGTGGACATGACCGCTCTCGATGCCGACCCGGCCCGCCTCGAGCGCGTAAGCTCGAATCTGGAGCGACTCGGCCTGAGTGCGCGTGTCGCCTGCGCCGATGCCGCGGAAATCCAAGCCTGGTGGGATAACAGGTCGTTCGACCGGGTGTTGCTCGATGCGCCGTGCACGGCCTCGGGGGTGGTGCGGCGCCATCCGGACATCAAATGGTTGCGCCAACCCGGCGACGTACGGCGTTTTGCCGAACAGCAGCAGCGTTTGCTCGAAGCGCTGTGGAAGGTCGTCGGCTGCGGTGGTAAATTGCTCTACGTGACCTGCTCGATTTTCATGGAGGAGAACCAGGAGAGGATCGGCGGGTTCGCGGCGCGGCACCCGGACGCGCGTGTTCTGGGTGCGATGCCGGGGCGCGACGGACTACTGCTCCCGGAAAACGAGCACGATGGTTTTTATTACGCCCTCCTGCAGAAAAATTAACTCGCTGCGCTGGTTGTCCGCCGTGCTTGCGCTGTGGTGCGACGCGGCCCTGGCGACGAACGAGGGAATTCACGTCAAGTCGGCGGAACTCTCTGTCAACGGCGGCGAGTATTATCTCGAGGCCAACTTCGAAGTCGGACTCACTCCCACCCTCGAGGACGCGCTGAATAAGGGCTTGCCGCTGCATTTCGTCGTCGAATTCGAACTCATCTATCCGCGCTGGTACACCGCTTACCTGTGGAACAAGTCGGTGGCGGAACTGGAGCAGCATTACCGGATGTCATACAACGCGCTCACGCGCCAGTACCGGCTGAGTTTCGGTGCCCTGCATCAGAATTTCGATACGCTGAACGACGCGTTAGCCCTGCTCGGGCGAGTGCGTCCGCGTTTCGTGGTCGATGCCGATGCACTGGACGAGGACAAGGTCTACGAGGCCGCAATCCGCATGCAACTCGACGTCTCGCAGTTACCCAAGCCGTTCCAGATCAATGCGCTGGCTTCGCGCGACTGGAACCTCGCCTCCGGGTGGTTTCGCTGGACCCTGAAGCGATGACTGCCTTTGCACGCATCCTCAGGCGCACGCTGATGAGCCGCGGCATGAAGTTCCTGATCGCACTGGTGCTGCTGCTCGGCGCCATCATGCTGTACCTGCTTACCAGCGCCAGCGCCGATACGCCGCTGTTCTCCGGCGACCTGCCGCTGCTGTTGGGTCTGGGCGTGGGACTGGTGCTGGTGCTTATGCTGGTGGTCGGATACCAGTTGCTGTTGCTGCGCCGGCGCCTCAAGGCGCGGGTATTCGGTTCCAAGCTTACGCTGCGGCTGGTGCTGCTGTTTGCGCTGGTGGCGGTGCTGCCGGGTGCTCTGGTGTACGGTGTATCGGTGCAGTTCTTGTCGCGGTCGATCGAGTCCTGGTTCGACGTGAGGGTGGATAAGGCGTTGGAAGGCGGCTTGAGCCTGGGCCGGGTCACCCTCGACAACATGCTCAAGGAGTTGCGTGCCAAAGCCGAGTCGATGGCTCTGGACCTCACCGAACGCACGCCGCAGCGCCGTCTGGCCACGCTCAACACGCTGCGCGAGAAGGCCGCCGTGCACGAGGCCACTTTACTCGGCCCCGACGGTTCGGTTATCGCCTTCTCAGGCGCCAACCCCGCCGGCCTGGTACCGGAACTGCCCTCGCCTTCGGTGGTGCGGCAGGTGCGAATGCAGCAACCCTATAGTGCCATCGAGGCGGTCGGCGAAGGCGGGCTGCAACTGCGGGTGCTGGTGCCGTTGAACGACGTGTCCGGCGCTACCTCGCTGCTGCAGATGGTGCAACCCGTGCCGCCGCAGCTGGCGCGCGACGCCGAGACCGTTCAGGAGATCTACCGCGATTACCAGGAACTGTCGCTGTCACGCCAGGGCCTGCAGCATCTTTTCGCGCTGACGCTGACGTTGTCGCTGCTGCTGGCACTGCTCTCCGCGCTGCTCCTGGCGATCATGTTCAGCCAGCGTCTGTCTGCACCGCTGGGCATCCTGGCTGCCGGCACGCGTGCGGTTGCGCAGGGCGATTTCAGCCCGCGCCACACGGTCAAGACCCACGACGAGCTGGGCCTGCTGACCGAATCATTCAATACCATGACCATGCAGCTTGCCGACGCACGCGCCGAGGCGCAGCGCCACCAGGAGCAGCTCGCCGCTGCCAAGGCCTACCTCGAAAGCGTGCTCGGCAATCTGTCGACCGGCGTGATGTCTTTCGACTCGGAGTTCCGGTTGCGCTCCGCCAATCTCAGCGCAGTCGAAATTCTCGGCGTCGACGTCGGCGCGCTGATCGGCACGCATCCGCATGAATGGGCGGAGCACGAGCCGCGTCTCGCGGCGGTCGGCCAGATCGTGCACGAAGCATTCCGGCAGGCGCGCCCGGACGTCTGGGAACAGCAGGCCGAACTATCCGGCGCCGCGGGCACGCAGGTGCTGCTGTTGCGAGGCTCACGGCTCGCCGCCGGCGCGGAATCCGGAATGGTGCTGGTGTTCGACGACATCACCCGTCTGCTGCAGGCGCAGCGGCTCGCAGCCTGGGGCGAGGTAGCGCAGCGGCTCGCTCACGAGATCAAGAATCCGCTGACGCCGATCCAGCTTTCGGCGGAGCGGCTGCAACGTCGGCTTGCCGACAGGCTCAGCGAGCAGGAAGCTGAAATTCTGCAGAGCTCCACCCAGACCATCGTCAACCAGGTCGCGGCGCTCAAGGGAATGGTGGACGCATTCAGCCATTATGCGCGCTCACCCGAAGCCGAACTGCAGCCGCTGGACCTGAATCAGCTCATCCGCGACGTGCTCGGACTGTACGAGTCGTCGCGCCCGGCATTACAACTCGACCTGGTCGCTGATTTGCCGCACATATTGGGCGATGCCGCGAAGCTGCGCCAGGTAATTCACAACCTGCTCCAGAATGCCGAGCAG
>JAXIOX010000047.1:0-4593 GCA_045403275.1 Burkholderiales bacterium
TTTCTTTGCGTTCCTTTGCGTTCTTTGCGTCTTTGCGTTGAGGTTTAGATACACGTCGATCACCCGGCAGCGTCGGGCCGCGGACGGACCAGCGCCAGCGCAACCCTGAACGGCACCAGCGCGAACAATGCGATCGTCAGCTTCACGGCGAGATCGCCCAGCGCCAGCGTGACCCAGGGCATGTCGGTGCCGGCGAAAGCGAGGGCGAAGAAGATTGCGGTGTCCACAACTGACGAAAACAAGGTGGACACCAGCGGAGGTTTCCACCATGCGTGCCGGCGCAGCCGGTTGAATATCGTCACGTCCAGCAGTTCGGCGCACAGGAACGCGGTTCCAGATGCAACGGCGATGCGCGGCGTGGCGAGCCATGCGGACAGCACCAGCGCGACCACGAAGCCGACATACACGATTCGGCGCGCCATGCGCGGACCGTGATAGCGGTTCGCGAGGTCCACGACCAAAAACGAGAATGGATAGGTGATCGCGCCCCAGGTGAGCCAGTCGCTGAGCGGATACTGGACCAGGACGTTCGAGCTCAGCACGATCAGGACCATCGCTACAGCAAATGCGATGGTCAGTTTAATGTTCGTCATGACTGGCCTTTGCGGGTATCGGAGAGTGGATTCGGGAAGCGATTATGGGGTTGCGCCGGGGAAGTTGCCAGCACTTCGCGGGTTACTATTCTGACATCGGGCGGCCGGCCGTATCATTGCGCCTGCAACCCGGTTCAAGAGAACACACCGACTTTGGAAGGAGTCCGTCCATGCGTTGTCTGGCACTGCTTGTCCCGCTATTATTGTTTCCCGCGATGCCTGCCCCGGCGCAGGATCTGGCCACCACTGTGGATCAGAAGGTTCGCGCACTGGAAACGAAGATCATCGCCTGGCGCCGCGACATTCACCAGAACCCCGAACTCTCCAACCGAGAGGTGAGGACGGCGAAGCTGGTGGCGGATCAACTACGCAAGCTCGGCATCGAAGTGAAAACCGGCGTGGCGAAAACCGGCGTGGTCGGCCTGCTCAAGGGCGGCAAACCGGGACCGGTGGTGGCGCTGCGCGCCGACATGGACGCGCTGCCGGTGACCGAGGAATCGGACTTGCCGTTCAAGTCCACGGTGAAAACCGAGTATCTGGGCCAGCAGGTCGGCGTCATGCACGCCTGCGGACATGACGCGCACGTGGCCATTCTGCTGGGTGTTGCCGAGGCGTTGGCCGGCGTGCGCGATCAGATTCCGGGGACGATCAAGTTCATTTTCCAGCCCGCGGAGGAAGGACCGCCGCCCGGCGAAACAGGCGGCGCGCCGCTGATGGTTGCCGAAGGCGTGCTGGAGAATCCGAAGCCGGCGGCCATTTTCGGCCTCCACGTCATTTCCGGGCTACCTGCGGGCATGATCACTTATCGCTCCGGCCCGCTGATGGCGAGCGCGGACTGGCTTTACATCACCGTGAAGGGCAAGCAGACCCACGGTGCATGGCCGTGGTCGGGAATCGATCCGGTAGTGACCTCCGCCCAGATCGTCACCGGATTACAGAACATCGTGGCGCGGCAGATCGACGTTTCCAGGGAACCGGTGGTCGTGACGGTGGCAACCATTCATGGCGGCACGCGCAAGAACATCATCCCCGACCAGGTCGAGATGACCGGCACGATCCGCACTTTCGACGAGGGCATGCGTCAGGACGTTCACGCCCGGATCAAACACATCGCGGAGTCGATCGCCGGGGCCAATCACGCCCATGCCGAGGTAAAAGTGGAAAAGGCAGTGCCGGTCACGGTCAACGATCCCGCGCTTACCGAGAAAATGCTGCCGACCTTGAAACGCATCGGCGGTGAGGGCGGATCGAGGCCACACCAGAGGGTGATGGTGGCCGAGGACTTCTCATACTTCCAGGAAAAGATTCCGGGCCTGTTCTATTTCGTCGGCGTGACACCGAAGGACCAGGACATGGCCGCCGCGGCGCCGAACCACTCGCCGCGCTTTCACATCGACGAGTCTGGACTGCTGCAGGGTGCTCGCTCGCTGGCGGCGCTGGCGGTGGACTTCCTCTCGGCACGCTAGGCGGCCGATCTGCTTTGCGCTTGGTGGCCTGCAGCGGCTATCAAGCAGGTTTCTCGTCAGGACTTCTTGATGTCTTCGCCGCCAATGTAAAGACGGTTCCAGGTGGGGCTGATGATCACCTGATTGACGCAAACGTGCGGCGGCATCTGGGCAATGAAGCGGATGGTGTTGCCGAGATCTTCGGGCTGGAGCATGCGCGCGCGGTCTTCCTGGCTCGGCGGAATCGGGCGCTTGTCCATGATCGGTGTGGCCACTTCCGCCGGGCACACCGAGCAGGCGCGTATGCCGTTTACGCATTCCTCCATATTGATCGTCTCGGTCATTGCAACCACCGCGTGCTTGCTGGCGTTGTAGGCAGCCCCGGTCAGCTTCGGGTGGTACACGCCAGACCATGACGACACGTTGATGATCAGCCCGTCCTTCCTTGCACGCATCGACGGCAGCACCGCATACGTGGTGTAGAACGAACCGTCGAGGTTGATTCCGATCACTTCCTTCCAGCCCTCGAGGGTCTGGTTCTTCCAGTAGCGGTTCGGCACGTTCAGACCCGCGCTGTTGACGAGGATATCCACGCGGGCGTGACGTCTGAGGATTGCGGCCGCCGCTTTCTTCACCACCTTGGCGTCCGACACATCCAGCGCCTCGATTTCGGCCTTGCCGCCCATGATGCGGATCTTCTCCGCCTCGAGCGCCAGAACTTCCTTGCGGCGTCCCGACATCACCACCGTCGCACCCGCCGCCGCCAGCGCCTTGGCGCCGGCGAGGCCGATCCCCGTCCCCGCGCCAGTAATCCAGGCTACTTTCCCCATGAGCGATATCATCGCGCTTCCTCTTATTTTGCCAACGCCGAGTCCTTCTGCTCCACGGCGCGAGTGCCCGCAAATGCTTCCCGCAGCGCCTGCGCCGATTCCGCTACGGCGCGCTTCGCCGCGTCCACTGCGCCGCCCATCAGGAAGAAGCCGTGGATCATGCCCTCGTAATTGACAAGCCGCACGCGGTTGCCGGCCTCGATCAGCCGCTTCGCGTATTCCACCCCTTCGTCGCGCAGCGGATCGTAGCCCGCCACCAGCACCAGCGCAGGCGGCAGATTCGCGAGGTCGTCGGCGACCAACGGCGCGAAGCGGAAATCGCTCGAGTCCGCCCGATTGCGCTGGTAAAGCCTGAAAAACCAGGTGATGTTATTGCGGCTCAAAACATAGCCCTCGGCAAATTTATAGTGCGAAGGCGTCTCCGGCTCCGGCGCTGCGCAGGGATAGATCAATAGCTGAAACGCAAGCTTCGGATGGCCGGCATCGCGAGCCAGTATGGCCACAACCGTCGCCAGGTTAGCCCCGGCGCTGTCCCCACCTACGGCGATGGCTTGCGGATCCGCGCCGAACTCCACGGCATGCAGCGCCAGCCATTTCAACGCCGCTTCGCAATCCTCCACCGCTGCGGGAAATTTGTACTCGGGCGCGAGCCGGTAGTCCGCCGAGACCACGATGCAGTCGGCCTGGTTGGCCAGCATCCGGCAGACGGAGTCGTGGGTGTCGAGCGAACCGATGACGAAGCCGCCGCCGTGGAACCACAGCAGCACCGGCAATTTTTCGCCGGATTTGATCTCGCGCGGCGTGTAGATGCGAATCGGAATGTGGGCGCCGGGACCGGGAATGCGCCGGTCCTCGGTCCGAAAAATCGGTTCCTTCACCGCCAGCCGGGCCACGCGCAACAGGTATTGCTCGCGTGCCTGGTCGGGAGTGAGCTGCCAGAACTCGGGGGCGTTGGCCTTCTTCACCAGGCCGATGACAAATTCGATCTGCGGATCAAGCGGCATACATTTCTTTCTCAAAGTAACTCTCACCGCAGAGGACGCAGAGCGGCGCACGGACACGTTACCGACGTAGTCGGCCGATTGCGGGTAGTGCGCCGAAGCGCCGCCTCCCGCCCCGGATGGCTACGCCAACGCCGTATCGGCGGCGCCGGAGGAAAAACAAAAACGAGGAAAAGAAAATTGGGGATCAAAGTGAGGTAACTTTTCGCTAACCTGTGCCGCCAACGTTCGCTGCAATGGATTGTGAGCCAATGAAAGGTTTTCACCCCAACTTGTTTTTTTGCTCTTGTTTTTCCTCCGCGTCCTTCGCGTCCTCCGCGTTTGGAGTTTCGTTCTACTCAGATTAAATCGTCGCCCGTCCCTATTCCTTCGGGGACGGGTACAGGAGCTTGAAGGTGCCGGTCGCCTTTGCCAGCAGGGTACCGTCCTCGCTGCGCAGTTCGCCCTCGGAAAAAATCAACGAGCGGCCGGCTCGCTGGGCGCGGCCTTCGGCGAGCACCGGCCCGTCCGCGGCAGCAATGAAGTTTACTTTGATCTCTACGGTCAACGCGCCGTGGCAACGCTCGTCGAGCGAGCGTCCCGCACTCGCCAGCGCCACGTCGAGCAGCGTCATCAGCGCGCCGCCGTGCACCGAGCCCCAGCTGTTCGCGAACTCCGGCCGGGAATCGAGACGCATGCGCACGACACCATTGCGCTTCTCGAGAAGCTGCAGGCCGAGGTGCTC
>JAXIOX010000289.1:0-4339 GCA_045403275.1 Burkholderiales bacterium
TCAATGAGGAGGTGCCGGAAACGCTTAAGAACAAGCGCGTCCTCAGCCTCGACATGGCGGCGTTGCTGGCGGGAGCCAAATACCGCGGCGAGTTCGAGGAACGGCTCAAATCCGTGCTCAAAGAACTGGCGCAGGACGAGGGCCGCACCATCGTCTTCATCGACGAGTTGCACACCATGGTCGGCGCCGGCAAGGCGGAAGGCGCGATCGACGCCGGCAACATGCTCAAACCTGCCCTGGCTCGCGGCGAGCTGCATTGTGTCGGCGCGACTACTCTGGACGAATACCGCAAGTACATCGAGAAGGACGCGGCACTCGAACGCCGCTTCCAAAAGGTGCTTGTCGACGAGCCCAGCGTCGAAAGCACCATCGCCATCCTGCGCGGACTGCAGGAAAAATACGAGTTGCATCATGGCGTTGAAATTACCGACCCGGCCATCGTTGCCGCGGCAGAGCTTTCACATCGTTATATCACTGACCGCTTCCTCCCGGACAAGGCCATCGACCTGATCGACGAGGCGGCCGCACGCATCAAGATGGAAATCGATTCCAAGCCCGAGCAAATGGATAAGCTCGAGCGCCGGTTGATCCAGCTCAAGATCGAACGCGAGGCTGTAAAAAAGGAGAAGGACGAAGCCTCGCGCAAGCGCCTCACGGCTCTCGAGGAGGAGATCAAGCGGCTGGAGAAGGAATACTCGGACCTGGAAGAAATCTGGAAATCGGAAAAAGCCCAGGTTCAGGGTTCGCAACATATCAAGGAAGAATTGGAGAAACTGAAACTGGAAATGGAAGCCGCCAAACGCAAGGGCGACTGGCAGAAAGTCTCCGAACTCCAGTACGGCAGGATCCCGCAACTGGAATCGCAACTCAAGAAGGCGGAAACCTCGGCCGACCAGCCGAAATTCAGGTTGCTGCGCACCCAGGTCGGCGCGGAAGAAATCGCCGAAGTGGTTTCACGGGCAACCGGGATACCGGTTGCCAGGATGATGCAGGGGGAACGCGAGAAGCTGATGCACATGGAGGAGCGGCTGCATGCGCGCGTGGTCAGGCAGGACGAAGCGGTGCGCATGGTGTCAGACGCGATCCGGCGTTCCCGCGCCGGGCTGGCTGACCCGAATCGGCCTTACGGTTCCTTCCTGTTCCTGGGGCCCACGGGCGTCGGCAAGACCGAACTGTGCAAAGTGCTGGCTGAGTTCCTGTTCGATTCGCAGGATCACCTGATCCGCATCGACATGTCCGAGTTCATGAAAAGCACTCGGTGGCCCGCCTAATCGGCGCGCCGCCCGGCTATGTCGGCTACGAGGAGGGCGGTTATCTGACCGAGGCGGTACGCCGCAAGCCCTATTCGGTGATCCTGCTCGACGAGGTGGAGAAGGCGCACCCGGACGTGTTCAATGTCCTTTTACAGGTGCTGGACGATGGACGCATGACCGACGGTCAGGGCCGCACCGTGGATTTCAAGAACACGGTGATCGTCATGACCTCGAATCTTGGCAGCCAGATGATCCAGCAGATGGCGGGCGACGACTACCAGGTGATAAAGCTGGCGGTGCTGGGCGAGGTCAAGTCCTATTTCCGACCGGAGTTCCTCAACCGCATCGACGAGGTTGTGGTGTTCCACGCTCTTGATGAGAAGCACATCAGATCGATCGCCAGGATCCAGCTCGCCCATCTTGAGAAGCGCCTGGCTGCGATGGACATGAAGCTGAGAGTTGACGATGCCGTGTTGTCCGAACTGGCCCACCTCGGCTTTGATCCGGTATTCGGTGCCCGTCCGTTGAAGCGTGCGATCCAGTCGACGATCGAGAATCCGCTGGCAATGGAAATCCTCGAAGGGCGGTTCGCTCCCAAGGATGCAATTCACGTTACTTCAGCGGGGGGCAAGATCCATTTCGAAAAGGAAAAGTGATCGATCCAGGCGGCCGGCGCGAGCCGAATATTGGTTTGCGGCTGGATAGAGCCGTGGTTTTGTCCGATAATTCGTGCCTTGAAACGTGCCGATCCTCTTCGAGCGTAAGCGGCAAGGTTGCGCCTTCGAATTGGGGTTGCAAAGGATTCCGGCGGCGTCCCACCATATAAGAACATGACCGTTGAAACCCCCGCCGAGCCGCTTGCCTTATTCCGCGGCGAGCCGGTACATGAACTGCCAGGCGATCTCTACATTCCGCCGGACGCGCTGCGCGTTTTTCTCGAGACCTTCGAGGGTCCGCTTGACCTGCTGCTCTATCTGATCCGCAAACACAACCTCGATGTACTCGACATCCCCATGGCGAGCCTGACCCGCCAGTACATGGACTATGTCGAAGTGATGCGGCAGCATCAGCTCGAACTGGCGGCCGAGTATCTGCTGATGGCTGCGCTTCTGATCGAGATCAAGTCACGCATGCTGCTGCCGCGGCCGCCCCAGGTGAGCCAGGAGCTGGAAGATCCACGCGCAGAACTGGTTCGCCGGTTGCTCGAATACGAGCGCATGAAGCTCGCCGGCCAGCATCTAAATGAGTTGCCGCAGGCCGGACGGGATTTCGCTCTGATGCAGGTCTGGCTCGACCGGGAGGTCGAGCAAAGACTACCGGACGTCAATCCCGAGGACTTGCGCAACGCATGGTTGGGGCTGGTCGCGCGGGCGCGCGTGACGCGCCACCACAGAATCACCCGCGAGCAGCTGTCGGTCCGCGAGCATATGAGCCGCATTTTGCGGAACCTGCAGCACTTGCGATTCGTACGCTTCGAGGACCTTTTCGATGAAACGGCAGGCGTGCCCATCCTGGTGGTCAGTTTTCTCGCCATACTCGAATTGGCGCGCGAGAGCCTTGTACAGGTCACCCAACAGGGTGCGTATTCACCTATTTACGTGAAGTTGAATCATGGAATTGCCTCTGTCTGATCCAGCCCATGTCAAGCGCGTGCTGGAAGCCGCGTTGTTGAGCAGCGCCGAACCCTTGTCCGTGGCCGATCTCAGTAAAATGTTCGACGACGAAATCGGAACCGATGTCATTCGCCGCATGCTGGAAGAACTGCGCACTGAATGGGCCGAGAAAGGCGCGGAACTTGTGAATGTGGCCAGTGGATGGCGTCTTCAAGTGCGGCCGAATTATCAGAAGTTCCTGGACCGGCTGAATCCCCAGAAACCGCCGAAGTACTCGCGAGCGGTGCTGGAGACGCTCGCCATCATCGCCTACCGGCAGCCGGTCACGCGCGGAGATATCGAGGAAATTCGGGGAGTTACGGTATCCAGCGGAATACTTAAGGCGCTTGAGGCGCGAGGCTGGATCGACGAAGTCGGTCACCGCGAGGTGCCCGGCCGGCCGGTGCTTTACTCCACCACGCGGACATTTCTGAACGATCTGAACCTGCGCTCGCTGGATGAACTGCCGCCGCTGGAGGATCTCGGCTCGCTAGTCGAGACCGAACAAGTGGTGGTGCAGGCGCAACTGTTTGGGGAAGTTGCGGAAGATGCAGCCGGCGCGACTCAGAATGAGGAGGAGAAGTCCGCGGAGACGCAAGCCAATCCGGCTTGAACTTTCGCCATCCCGCAGCGATCAATGCCGGTGCCGCTCTGGAGACCAACATGAAAGCCGTTCTTCTTGCCAATCCCAAAGGCGGATCCGGCAAGACTACACTTGCGACCAACCTCGCGGGGTGTCTGGCAGCTCGCGGCGAGAAGGTCTCTCTGTGGGACCTCGATCGCCAGCAGTCCTCGCTCAACTGGCTGACGATCCGTCCCGCAGACCGGCCGGCGATTCACAGGCTGGGCGCGCGAGATCACGACGAGCCCTCCATTCCGCGCGGCTCGAACTGGCTCATTCTGGACTCCGCGGCCGGGCTGCATGGCAAGAACCTCAAGCATGCACTGAAACTCGCGCAGAAAGTGCTGGTTCCGGTTCAGCCGTCGGTTTTCGACATGGCGGCAACGAGTACTTTCCTGCAAACATTGATGGCGGAGAAGGCGATACGAAAGCACAGGACCTTTGTAGGCATCGTTGGCATGCGCGTGGACCCGAGAACAAAGGCTGCCGCAACTCTCGAGGCGTTTCTTGCCCAGTTCAAATTGCCTGTGTTGGCTTATCTGCGCGACACGCAGGTCTATGCGAACGCGGCTTTCAACGGTCTCAGTTTGTTCGACTTGCCCGATTACCTGAGCGCGCGAGACCTCGAGCAGTGGCAGCCGTTGCTGGATTGGTTGGAAGAAGACTAAAAAAACCGGCACTGCGTGGTCTGATCCTGCTCTTTGGTTGACGTGCGTCTCGTTACGTTGCTATCATTCCACGTCTTGGAACTCGATTTTTCGGGTTTCAATCCGGTCGCGGGGTGGAGCAGTCTGGCAGCTCGTCGGGCTCAT
>JAXIOX010000065.1:0-3310 GCA_045403275.1 Burkholderiales bacterium
TGCCTCGAGACCATCGGCCAAGTCGGCGCCTATGCGCGCAACCGCCTGAAGTCCATGCAGCGCCGTCCGCGCATCATCGCGGCGTGCTGGGAGCAGGCTGAGTTGCCGATCTGATGTCATGTACTTACGTAATTCTCAGTAGTTCAATTTCTCTACATCGCAGCCGGATCGGCGAACGAACTCGATACACATTTCGAGATATGCAGAGAAGTCGGATTCACATCTGAAAAGGATTCGAAAGCGATCCAGCATGATATTTCAGAAGTACTCAAAATGCTGCGCGGACTCATCCGATCATTAAAAGCGGTGCCCGCGGCGCGGTAGCTCATTACCAGACACTAGCCACTAGCCACTTCAATGCGCGAACTCTCGCTCTCATGCCTGGGACCCCACGGCTTCCACCGCGTCAATTACTACGAATGGGGTGAGGCGGACAATCCGAACGTTCTCATCTGCGTGCACGGACTGACCCGCAACGGGCGCGACTTCGACGATCTGGCCAGGGCGCTGTCGTCGGAATACCGGGTGTTGTGCCCCGACGTGGCCGGCCGCGGCAAAAGCGAGTGGCTCACCCACAAGGAAGACTATGGTTACCCGTTCTACTGCGCCGATATGGCCACGCTGATTGCCCGCAGCGGCGCGCAGCAGGTGGACTGGATCGGCACCTCGATGGGTGGGCTGGTCGGCATGTTCCTGGCCGCGCAACCCAATTCGCCGATCCGCAGCCTGGTGATGAACGACGTCGGCGCCTTCATTCCCAAAGCGTCGCTCGAGCGACTTTCGAGTTACGTCGGCAAGGATCCACGCTACGCTTCCTTCGACGAATTCGAGCAGTACATCCGCGCCGTATCGGCGCCCTTCGGCCCGCTCACCGATGCACAGTGGCGGCACCTGGCGCAGACCAATGGGCGAAAGTTTGAAGACGGCCGTTGGGGCTCGAACTACGATCCGGCGCTGGGGCTGGCCTTTCGCGCGGCGCCGGCCGACGTGGTGTTGTGGCCGTTCTGGGACCAGGTGCGCTGCCCGACGCTGTTGCTGCGCGGCGCCGATTCCGACCTGCTGCTCGCGGAGACGGCGCAGGAAATGACCCGGCGCGGTCCGAATGCGAGGCTGGTCGAGTTCGCCGGCATCGGCCATGCGCCGATGCTGATGGCGGAGAATCAAATCGCGATCGTTCGCAAGTTCCTCACGGAAGACCGCGATTAGTGGCTAGTGGCTAGTGATTGGAAAAGGCATTTGCCTGATCGAGTTCCAGATTGTCAAAACCAATTTGTGGCCTTAACGCAATTACTCCTTCGTTCTTCACTGTTTCTTCACGAGCCACTAACAACTAGCCACCAGCCACTTCCATGGTCGCCATTGACTGGCACGCGTCCTTGTACCTCATCAAAATGTTATCTAAGATATACGAGATATACAGACAGGAGGCCCGCCATGGGTGACCAGATTCTGATTCGCATAGACCCCGCACTGAAGGAGCAACTGGTGCGCGTGGCAAAGATGGAGGGCAAGACATCCAGTGAGGTGGTGCGTTCACTGATCGAGGAATACCTGAAGCAGCGGGATATCGGGTCTTATGTCGATTCGCTCTGGGAACGGATCGGCAAAGACCTCAAGGGCCGCAAACTCGGCGAAAAGGACGTAACCGCAGCGATCAAGGCCGTTCGCAAGGCTCGCAGAGCGCATGCGGGTAGTCGTTGATACCAACGTGTTTGTTTCCTCCTTCATCGGGGGGAATCCGAAAAAGGTCATTGATCTCTGGAGGGATGGCGAGATCACGCTTTGCCTGTCCAGCGAGATCGTGGACGAGTTCGTGGAAGTCATGGAACGCCTGCGCCTGCCGCAGAAGCTGACCGCGGAGGTCCTGACTTTATTTGCGAGCGGTTTCAATCTGATGTTTGCCGGCAAAACGCCTACCCTGAACATCGTTTCCGCCGATTCCGATGACAACAAGCTCTTCGAATGCGCTGTCGCACTGAAGGCGCAAACCATTGTGTCGGGCGACAAGGCCGTAATCGGTGTACGCGATTACATGGGCATCAAGGTCGAAAACCCTCAACAGTTCGTCACAGGAATGCGTGGCGTGTGACGGCGTCAGCATCCGGAACGCCATGATTGCGGTTGATTGGGGAACAAGTTCGCTTCGCGTATATCGTCTGGACGCCCACGGAGGCGTTCTGAAAATGCGCTCTTCGCCGAAGGGAATCCTTTCTGTGGAGAACGGCAAGTTCTCCGAGGTGCTGGAAGCACAGGCAGGCGACTGGATCGCGGCGGGCGACGGACCGGTGGTGCTGAGCGGAATGATTGGCAGCCGCCAGGGCTGGTTGGAAGTGCCCTACGCCGTCTGCCCTGCCGGATTCGAGGAAATCGCAGCCGGCATGCGCAAGGTAACCTGGCACGGCGGCACGGCCTGGATCGCGCCGGGACTCACCTGCCGCGACGAGGCCGGCATTCCGGACGTAATGCGCGGGGAGGAGGTACAGATCCTCGGCGTGCTGGACCGGCTCGGACCGGGGGCGCATACGGTCTGCCTGCCGGGCACGCACAGCAAATGGGTCGAGGTGATGGACGGCAGGATCGCGCGTTTTACGACGCACATGACCGGCGAGGCGTTCGCCGTTTTCAAGGCGCACAGCATCCTGGGCAGGATGATGAACGGCGGCGCGACCGACGCCGCCGCCTTCGCAGACGGTGTGCGCCGCTCGGCGGACGCCGGCGGCCTGCTCCATCACCTGTTCGGCGTCCGGGCACGCGGCCTGTTCAGCGAACTCACTGAGGCCGCTTCGGGTTCGTATCTCTCCGGTATGCTTATCGGCCATGAGATCCGGTCGGCCCACGGCAGGCGGGGTCCGGTGCACCTGTTGTGCAGCGCGCAGCTCGCGGAGATCTACCGTCTCGCCTTCACCGTGTTGGGAATCGAAGCTAAGGCCCTTGAGCCCGATTCCGTGACCAAGGGACTGTTCCGCCTGGCAGCTTGTCTATGAACATCGAAGCATTCGGCAATTGGCTCAAGCTTTGGCCGTTGGTGGCGATTCTGCGTGGGATCAGGCCCGGCGAAGCGGTGGACATCGGCACCATGCTGGTCGAGACCGGCTTCACCATCATCGAGGTCCCGCTCAATTCGCCGGAGCCCTTCGCGAGCATCGTGCGCCTGGCCAAACGCCTGGGCGACCGGGTGCTGATCGGCGCGGGCACGGTGACCGACTGGGAGCAGGTGCCGAAAATCGCGGATGCCGGCGGCAAGGTCATCGTCATGCCGCACGCCGACGAGCGCATCATCGAAGCGGCCAAGCGCCGCAATCTCTTCGTC
>JAXIOX010000234.1:0-4668 GCA_045403275.1 Burkholderiales bacterium
GATCGTCGTCAGGCTGGATCGGGTTCCCGGCAAATTCGGCGGCACCGTCACCTATCACGTCTCCTGGTCCGGCCTGCGTGAAATGGGCGTGATATCCCAGCCGCGCGCGCTGCTGTCGAAAGTGCCCGGTCTGACCATCAGGGAAATGCAGCAACCCGAGCAGTGCTGCGGATTTGGCGGGACTTTCGCGGTGAAGTACGGCGATATCTCCACACGCATCGCCGATCTCAAGTGCGAGGACGTGCAATCCAGCGGCGCCGACGCCCTGGTACTGGGCGACCTCGGCTGCATGCTGAACATCGAAGGCCGGCTGCGGCGGCGTGGCGACACCCGTACCCGGGTGTTGCATGTCGCCGAAGTGCTTGCCGGCGTGAGCAAGGATGAAGGATGAGGGATGAAGGATGAGGGGTAGGGCAAGGATGAAGGCGGAAGGAGGAAGGCGGAAGTGTGGCCTGCGCTGCGCCGACGCATCGCTTCATCCTTCCTGTTGCTTATAACCGGTCAAGTATTCAAGCCATGCAAGTCACATCATCACAATTCAAGCAAGCTGCCAGTCAAAAGCTTGCCGACCCGAAAGTACAGAAGGCGCTGAAGAACGCCAAGGGCAAGCTGGTGGTTGCGCGAGCAAAGTCCATACTCGAACTCGACAACTTCGAGGACATCCGCGAAGCGGCGGTGCGCATCCGCGACTTTGGCTTGCTGAACCTGGAAGCGCTTCTGGAGGAGTGGGAGAAGAACGCAAAAAATGCCGGCACCATCGTCCACTGGGCCGAGACACCGCAGGACGTCAACCGGCTGGCGATAGAGATCGCGCAGAAGCACAAGGTGCGCAAGATCATCAAGTCGAAGTCGATGCTCGGCGAGGAAACCGATCTCAATCATGCCCTGGAAGAGGCCGGCCTCGATGTGCGCGAGACCGACCTCGGCGAATACATCATCCAGCAGTTCGGCGAAACGCCGTCGCACATCATCGCGCCGGCGGTTCACAAGTCCAAGGACGACATCGCCGACCTGTTCACTGTGAAGCACAAGCGCCCGCGGCTCACTGAAATCGCGGCGTTGACCCACGAAGCGCGCGAGATCCTGCGCCCGCACTTTCTCGACGCGGACATGGGTATCAGCGGCGCCAACTTCCTGGTGGCAGAGACCGGC
This sequence comes from Burkholderiales bacterium, assembly GCA_045403275.1. Lineage (GTDB taxonomy): Bacteria > Pseudomonadota > Gammaproteobacteria > Burkholderiales > JACQAP01 > JACQAP01. Next base: position 1,153 of record JAXIOX010000234.1, read on the forward strand.
TCCACCATGATCGTCACCAACGAGGGCAACGGGCGCATGACTACCACCATGCCCAGAGTTCACGTGGCGATCGCGGGGATCGAAAAGATCATCGCCACGCTTGAGGATGTGTCGCTGATGCTGCGGCTGCTGACCCGCTCCGCGACCGGACAGTCGATCAGCAATTATCTTTCGTTCACCACCGGCCCGAAGCGGCCAGGCGACAAGGATGGGCCCGGCGAATTCCACGTCATCATCGTCGACGCCGGGCGCACCAGGATACTCGGCTCCGAAATCCGCGAAGCGCTGCGCTGCATCCGCTGCGGCGCCTGCATGAACCATTGCCCGGTGTATCAGAACATCGGCGGCCACGCCTACGGCTGGGTTTACCCCGGACCGATCGGCTCGATACTGACGCCGGCTTACGTCGGCATAGAGAACGCCCTCGACCTGCCGAACGCAGCGACGCTGTGCAACCAGTGCGGCGTGGTGTGCCCGGTCAAGATCCCGCTGCCGGACCTGATGCGCAAGCTGCGCGAGAAGCAGGTGGAGCGCCATCTGCGTCCGTGGACCGAGCGCTTCGGGCTGAAGCTGTGGGCCTGGGCTGCGACCCATCCCGCCGTGTACGCGCTGATGACGGGAATCGCGGCCCGCGTAGGCAGGATGATGGGCGGAAAGTCCGGGATGCTGCACAAGCTGCCGGCCGCAGGGGGGGAGTGGACCAGAGGCCGCGACCTGCCTGCCCCGAAAGGCAGGACCTTCCGCGAATTGTACGCGCAGCAAAAGGGCCGCTGACGGAGAAAACGATGAGCGCGAGAGAAAACATCCTGCAGCGCATCCGCGCAGCCAATGGCCGGACCGGGGCACTGACCGCAGCAGAGCGGGAAGCCGCGCTGGCGAGCTTGCGTGCACATCCGCGCGGCCCGCTTCCCAATATGAGCTGGGAGTTGCTGCCGCGCTTCAAGGAACGCTGCATCGCCATGATGTCCAGCGTTGCCGAAGTGGCCACGCTGGCGGACGTACCGCAGGCAGTGGCGAAGTACCTGATCGAGAACAATCTGCCGCTGAGCGGTGCGTGCTGGCCGGCGTTCTCGAATCTGGACTGGGCGCGCGCAGGTCTGCAGATCGCGGTGCGTCCCGCCAGCGGCGACGACAAGGTCGGCATCACCGGTACTTACTGCGCGCTGGCCGAAAACGGCACGCTGATGCTGCTGTCGGGCCAGGACACCCATGCGACCACCAGCCTGCTTCCGGACAACCACATTGCAATCGTTCCAGCATCGCGCATCGTGCGCGCGATGGAAGACGGCTGGGATCTGCTGCGCAAGGAGCACGGCAGCCTGCCGCGCCAGGTGAATTTCGTGTCCGGGCCCTCGCGCACTGCCGACATCGAAATGACGCTGGTGATGGGTGCCCACGGACCTTTCAGGGTCCACGTGATCATCGTGTCCTGAATCTGCAAAGGCGCAAGAAGACCTTGCACCACTTTTGCATAAAGCCGTCCTCTGGCCGCCATGAAGGGCGTTGGACGCAAAGGGTTCACTTCAACACTTTCTTTTCGGTACCCGTCGAGCGGGTTTCATTGAGGGTTGCGTTTGACGGGTGCCCTTGAGGGGTGTGCAAAGAAGAAGCAAAGGCGCAAACGACGAAGGAGCCGAGGCCCTGTTTTCCTTGATGTCTTGGTGGCTTGGTGGTAAGTCGTATGGTGTCATAGTGTTCCTTCGCCCCCTCAAGGGGGTACTGAACCGAGTGTCGTCGTGGTGAGACATTCGTTTCATATTCTGTGTGGCTCTGTGGTGCAAAATTTAGACTTTGTGGTGCGCGACCCGGCGGCGGAACAAGGCGAGGGCGAATGTTAAGGAATGTAAATCGTTTTGATCCGCTGCTGCGCGGCACGTAGAATTCGCCCGGCTCTCAGCACCTGGCGCTTTCCCGCGCTGTCAAACGGCGGTAATTTCACCGCTTCCCGCCCCGGCTTCCGACGCCCTTTCCGAGACCGAATTTGATGGACGAAGTGAGCTTCCTGCCGACCTTCCCGCTGTTCGCCGCCAACATGATGCTGGTCGGCGCGGTGCTTCTGTGCGGACTTGCGGCCGGACACGTGTTCGCGCACTACCTGTGGCTGCCGCGCATAACCGGATTCGTCGCGGCCGGACTGGTTCTGGGCCCCGGCATGCTCAACCTGCTCGACCAGGCGACTCTCGAGGAGCTGTCGATCTTTGTCGACATCTCGCTGGGACTGATCCTGTTCGAACTGGGGCGGCGGCTGGACCTGCGCTGGTTAACGCGCGATCGCTGGCTGCTCGCCAGCGGCATCGGCGAGAGCCTGCTGTCGTTCCTGTTCGTTTACTGGACGCTGCGGTTCTTCGACGTGGCGCCGGTGTACGCGGCGACCGCGGCCGCCATCGCGGTGGCGACATCGCCTGCGGTCCTGCTGATGATCGTGCACGATCAGCGCGCCAAGGGCCCGCTCACCGAAAGGATGCTGACGCTGACCGCGCTCAACAACGTCATCGCCTTCCTGATGATTACGCTGCTGTTCGGTTTCGTCCATCTCGAGTACAAGGCCAATTGGGCGCGCGCGTTGCTGCACCCGCTCTATCTCATCGCCGGCTCGGCCGCACTCGGATACTTCGCTTTCGTGGTGGCGCGCTGGCTGGCGCGCTGGTTCGGCAAGCGCGAGGACATTCAGTTCATCATGCTGCTGGGGTTGATCGTGGCAACGGTCGGATTGGCCATTTCGTACAAGTTCTCCGTGTTGCTTGCCTTGCTCGCGTTCGGGGTGTTCGCCAAGAACCTCGATCGCAACCACGACCTGATGGCGTTGGAATTCGGTCCCGGCGGCCAGCTATTCCTGGTGGTGCTGTTCGTCATCACCGGTGCCGGGCTGCAGCTTTCCGAACTTGCGGTTGCCGGCGGGCTGGGGTTGGCCTTCGTGCTGGCACGCCTGGCGGGCAAGCTCGGCGGGCTGGCAATGTTCGCACCACTCTCCGGCCTGACGCAGAAGAAGACGGCATTGCTCGGCCTCGGCATGGTGCCGATGTCGGCGATCGCTGTGGTGATGGTGCAGGGGGCTTCGCAGCTGTACCCGGAGTTCGGGGCGAAACTGTCTTCGATCGTGCTTTCCGCAGTGGTGATACTGGAGCTGGTCGGTCCGCTCGCGACCCAATGGGCCCTAAGGTTCGCCGGCGAGATTGATCCGGCTGCGCAGAGGCGGCCATGACGCTGGAGTTCAGCCGCTCCGAGCCGCTGACGATGGGAATCGAGCTCGAGCTCATGATCCTGAGCACCCACGACTGGGACCTGATCCGCGGCGCCGGAGACCTTTTGGCGCTGATCGGCAAAAGACCGCATCCGGGCGATATCAAGCCGGAAATCACCGAAAGCATGATCGAGATGAGCACCGCGGTACACCGGGACTACCGCGAGATGCTGGCCGAGCTCTCGGCGATGCGCAACACCGTGACCAGGGGCGCGCAGCGGCTCAACCTGGCGATCGCCGGCGGCGGCGCCCATCCTTTTCAGCACTGGAGCGAG
>JAXIOX010000127.1:0-2382 GCA_045403275.1 Burkholderiales bacterium
GGCCTCACGCATGAAAGGGTGCGGTTCGGCGCGGGCGCGGTAAGCGTCGAATTCCTTTTTCAGCAACGCGTCCACTGCCGAATTCAGGTTGAACGGAAAGCCCGCAGGCCGCGCAATGCCGAGGCGCCGGTCGAGATAGAAACAGCGCGGGCACTCCTGGAACAGCGCGACCTTGGTTCGGCTGAGCGCAAAGGGCTTGTCCGAGGACGGGTCGAAGAGTTTCTTTGCCATCGAGCTAGCTTAACGCCACTACAGGCTCATGTCCTGAGTCAGCGCGCGCAGAAAACGACAAAATGGGGACAGGTCGAGCTGACGTGGAGTGATCCCTGGTGCCGGTCAGTGTTGCCCAGCCAGGCGATTGCGCACCCCGCTGATGTGTTCGCGAAGTACGTAGAGCTGGTCTGCGAACGCAAGCGGGGTGCGCAGATTGTTCACCGCCTCCTGGATGTCGTCGAGGCGCTTGAGGATTTCCTGTGCGCGCTCCGGTGTCGGGTTGGCGAGCATGTCGCGCTCGAGCGCCATTAGCGCACCGTACCACCTGTAGATGCGCGATCGCACCCGCCAGCGATACAGCGGCGGCACTATGCGCATGGCCGGGATCACGATCACCACCAGTGGCACCAGCACCACCAGCGTGCGATCCACCAGGCTCGCCAGCCAGAACGGCAGTTTCTTGTAAAGGAAGGGCGTCCCCGAACGGTAGAAGCGCTGCGCATCCTCGCTGATGGGAAAATCACGCTCCAGCGGCGCCGGGAATTCTCCGGCCTTCCGGTACATTCCCGCGGGGCCGTGAATCTCCCGCGCGGCGCTGATCAGCAGATCCGACAGCGCAGGGTTCAGGTCTTCGCGAGCGACAAGTTCGACGGTCGGGCCTACAAGTTCGACCTCGTGCGGCGGAATGTCCTGCCCTAGATCAAAGGCGCCTCGCGGCAGCGTGAGCCGCGAAAGAAACTTCAGGCGGCGCATGTAGCCGTCGGCCTGCGTGAAGTTCATCAGGCTGATCCCCGGTACCTTAAGCAGATCGCGCGTCACCCGACCGCGCACGAGTTCGCCCATGAGGAAAGCGGCATCGATCTTCCCCTGCTTGAGCGCCTCGACCGCATCATCCCCGTCCAGATCCAGCAGGCGCGTCTGGCCCTTGTCCATGCCGTTTGCAACCAGGAACTTCATCGCCAGCGCGTGGGTTCCGCTGCCTTCCGGTCCGATGGCGACGCGCCTGCCTTCCAGTTGGGTGAGCCGTTCCACCGATTCCCTGCCGCGATAGAAGACCAGGACCGGTTGAACGAACACGCTGCCCAGAGAAACCAGGCCGCCGGTTTCGATGCCTTCTGTCACGCCGCCCAGCACGAATCCCACATCGGCGTCGACCGTGCGATCCGCCAACCGCCGCAGGTTGTCCTGCGCGCCGCCGGTTTCAACTACCTGCACCTTCACGCGGCTGCGCGCGATGATCTTCGCGTAGCGCTCGGCGATTCTGTAGTTGCTGCTTTCCTTCGGCCCGGCGAGCATTACGATCGAATCCGACGGCGCCGGGCCGATGAATTTGACCGCCAGCCAGGCGGCGAGCGTGGTGACCAGCAGCACGGGCACGCCGATCACGAGCAGGTCCCGCCAGGAAACGGTTACCAGTTTGGCCGGCATTTGCAGTCGCTTGAATTTTTGGGGGTTCACAATTTCCTGGCTCCATCAACTGTGCGGTTGGCAGTATAGGCCGTGATCGCAATCTGGATCGCGGCAAGATTGCAGGATTAAGCCAAAGGGATAAGCTTCGCATTCTTTGCGTGAACCCGTAAGGAGACCCCCATATGATCGAACGCCACCTCTTGCCCGGCCAGCCAAAGCCATATAGCCACTACTGCCACGTTGTGCGCGCCGACCGGCACGTCTGGGTTTCGGGATCGGTCGGCATTAAGCAGGACGGGACCATCCCGGATAGCACCGTCGAGCAATTCCGTGTTGCGCTCGCCAGCGTGGACGCGTGCCTGCGTCAGGCCGGCGCGAAGGCCGCGCATGTTGTCAAAGTCACGATTTTCATGACCGATATCTCGGAGCGCCCGCTGATCAATCCGCTGCGAATCGAATACTTCGGCGAGAATCGGCCGGCCTCCACATTGGTGGAAGTGAGTGCGCTGGTCGATCCGCGGCTGAAAGTGGAGATCGAGGCCGTCGCGTATATCGACGGCTAGTGTCGAAGGAAGGGCCGAGAAAAGACGAGAGGAAAGGGGAAAGAGGAAAGAGGAACGAGGACTGAGGGCCGAGGGCCGAGTAAAACCACAAGATCTAAAATGCACTGGCAATTCGCTCGGCGCCGGAACGTCGGCGCTCGAACCTCGGTGCTCGGACCTCAGACCTCGGCCCTCAGACCTCGGACCTCAGTCCTCA
>JAXIOX010000015.1:0-4483 GCA_045403275.1 Burkholderiales bacterium
GGCTGAACTGCGCGCTGGGCGCCAAGGACCTGCGGCCCTACATCGAGGAGTTGTCTAAGGTTGCTGATGTGCACACCAGCCTGCACCCGAACGCCGGGCTGCCGAATGCTTTCGGCGAGTACGACGAAACGCCGGAGTACACCGCCTCGTTCCTCGGGGAATTCGCAAAAAGCGGATTCCTGAACATCGCCGGTGGTTGCTGCGGCACCACGCCGGCGCACATCAAGGCGATCGTCGAGGCACTCAAGGACGTGGCGCCGCGCAAGGTACCCGTTATCGACAAGAAACTGCGCCTTTCCGGGCTGGAACCGCTCAACATCTCCGAGGACTCGCTGTTCGTGAATGTCGGCGAACGCACCAACGTCACCGGCTCGAAAGCCTTTTCCCGCCTGGTCCTCTCCGGCAATTTTGCCGATGCGCTCTCGGTGGCGCGCAGCCAGGTCGAGAACGGCGCGCAGATGATCGACATCAACATGGACGAGGCGATGCTGGATTCGAAGAAGGCGATGGTGACCTTCCTCAATCTGGTCGGCTCCGAACCGGACATCTTGCGCGTGCCGGTCATGATCGATTCGTCCAAGTGGGATGTGATCGAGGCGGGGCTGAAGTGCGTGCAGGGCAAGTGCGTGGTGAATTCGATCAGCATGAAGGAAGGCGAGGCCGAGTTCATCCGCCAGGCGCGCCTGGTGCGGCGCTACGGCGCAGCGGCGATCGTCATGGCCTTCGACGAGAAAGGCCAGGCCGATACGCTGGCACGGCGCATCGAGATCTGCACCCGCGCTTACCACCTGCTGGTGAAGGAAGTGGGGTTCCCGGTTGAGGACATCGTATTCGACCCGAACATCTTCGCCGTGGCCACCGGGATCGAGGAACACAACAACTACGCAATCGACTACATCGAAGCCACGCGCGCGATCCGCAAGGCGCTGCCGCATGCAAAAATAAGCGGCGGGGTGTCGAATATTTCCTTTTCATTCCGCGGCAACGACCCGGTGCGCGAGGCAATCCACACCGCGTTCCTGTACCACGCTATCAGGGCCGGCATGACCATGGGCATCGTCAATGCCGGCCAGCTCGGGGTTTACGAGGAGATTCCCAAGGATCTGCTGGAACGGGTCGAGGACGTGTTGTTCAACCGCAGGCCCGATGCCACCGAACGCCTGGTCGAATTCGCCGAGAACTACAAGGCCGAAGCGAAGGTTTCGATCGAGGACCTGTCGTGGCGTAAAGGCACGGTGAGCAGCCGCATCACGCACGCACTGGTGCGAGGCATCAACACCCATATCGTCGACGACACCGAGGAAGCGCGCAGACAGTTCGAATATCCGATCCAGGTGATCGAAGGCCCGCTGATGGACGGCATGAACGTGGTCGGCGACCTGTTCGGCGCGGGCAAGATGTTCCTGCCGCAGGTGGTGAAAAGCGCGCGAGTGATGAAGGAGGCCGTCGCTCACCTGATTCCCTATATCGAGGCGGAAAAGGCCAGGTCCGGCACCAGCGGACACAGCAAGGGCAAGATCGTGATCGCCACGGTCAAGGGCGACGTGCACGACATCGGCAAGAACATCGTATCCGTGGTGCTCCAGTGCAACAACTTCGACGTGGTCAACCTCGGCGTCATGGTGCCGGCGGAGAAAATACTCAAGACCGCGCGCGACGAGAATGCCGACATCATTGGGCTCTCCGGCCTTATTACGCCGTCTCTGGAGGAAATGGCGCACGTGGCCAAAGAAATGGAGCGCCAGGGCTTCAAGGTGCCACTGCTGATCGGTGGCGCCACCACTTCGCGGGTGCACACCGCGGTGAAAATCGAGCCGAATTATTCGGGCCCGACGGTATGGGTTCCAGACGCTTCGCGCTCGGTCGGCGTGTGCACGAGCCTCATTTCGACCGAGATTCGCGATGATTACGTGCGCAGGATCAAGGAAGAGGCGGAAAAAACGCGCACCCAGCACAGGGGCAAGAAAGGCCAGGGGCCGCACTACCCGATCGCGGAAGCCCGCAAGCACGGCTTGCATACCGACTGGAAAGCTTACGCACCACCCGTGCCTGCCTTTACCGGCCTGAAAACGTTCCGCGACTATCCTCTCGAGGAAATCGCGAAAGTGATCGACTGGACGCCGTTTTTCCAGACCTGGGAGCTGGCGGGCCGCTATCCGAAGATTCTGCAGGACCAGATCGTCGGCGAAGCGGCGCGCAATCTGTTCGATGACGCCCAGAGGATGCTCGCCCTCATCATCTCCGAGAAGTGGCTCGGCGCAGCCGCGGTGATCGGTTTGTTCCCGGCCAACCGGGTCGGCGACGACGTCGAAATCTATGCCGACGAGACGCGTGCCAGGACTGCCGCGACGTTTCACTTCCTGCGGCAGCAGATGGTGAAGCCGCTGGACAAACCCAACCACTGCCTGGCCGATCTCATCGCGCCGAGGGACTCCGGCGTGCGCGACTATGTCGGCGCCTTTGCGGTGACCACGGGCATCGGCATCGATGAAAGAGTTGCGGAATACGAGAACAAGCACGACGACTACAACGCCATCATGCTCAAGGCGCTGGCAGACCGGCTGGCGGAGGGTTTCGCCGAGCTGATGCATCAACGCGTGCGCCGCGAATTCTGGGGTTACGCCGCTGGAGAGCACCTCGGCGTCGACGACCTGATCGCCGAGAAGTACTGCGGAATTCGTCCTGCACCGGGTTATCCGGCCTGTCCGGATCATACGGAAAAAGGCCCGTTGTTCGAACTGCTCGACGCGCCGGCAAACGCCGGCATCACGCTCACGGAGTCCTACGCCATGCTGCCGACTGCGGCGGTAAGCGGTTTTTATTTTTCGCACACCGAGTCGCAGTACTTCGCGGTGGCGAAGATCGATCGCGATCAGGTCGAGGACTATGCGCGCCGCAAAGCTATGAACTTGCAGGAGGTCGAGAGATGGCTTGCGCCCAATCTGGCCTATGAACCCGGCGCGGCTCTGGCTGCCTGACCGGCGGGGCGCGAACTTCGCGCCGGCGCGCCGCTCCAATCCCGGTGTAACATCCTCCAGGATCGGAATTGCGCAAATGGCGGCCGACATTCAACACGCAGAAGTTGCAATCCTTCGCCGGGTCGCGGTGGTGTGCCTTGCGGCCATCGCTCTTTCGGCAACCGAGGCTCTAGCGCAGCGCCTGCACAGGTACACCGTCGCAATCAATCCGGAACTCACGACCCTGAACGTGCGCGCGTGCTTCGATGGCGCGCCGCCGCCCTATCTGGTGGCCGAATCGTTGGACGCGCCCCTGGCGTTGACGGAAGCGAGGGTGGAGAGCACCCGCCGCCAGATCGAGCCGAGCGGCTCGATTAGCCTAAAAACCGTCCCCGACGGAGGCTGCATCCTCTATGCGGCCGACGTCTCGCGACCCATCAAACAACACGACCGCACCGGCGGGAAAATCCAGCACGTCGGCGCGGATCTGCTGACTTCGGTTGGGTTATGGCTGTGGCGGCCGGATACTCTCGGCCCCGACGAAGACATCGAGATCACTTTTCTGCTTCCCGAGGGCATTTCGGTTTCGGCGCCGTGGAGACCTGTGGACACCACGCCCGAACGTGCCGTGTTCCGAATCGGTCGCGGGCCGTGGGACTGGCCGGCGTCGGTGGCGTTCGGTCGCTTTAAGGAACGCGAAGTGCGCGTCGGGGGCGCGCGCTTGCGGCTGTCGGTGCTGGACGGATCGCCGGCTCCGGATTTCGAGCAGATGCAGTCATGGATCGCCGACGCGGCGCAAGCGGTGGCCGACCTTTACGGGAAATTCCCGCTACCGCAGGCGCAGATCCTGATCGTTCCCGGCGCGCGCAGCCCCGAGCCGACGCCGTGGGCTTACGTCGTTCGCGGCGGCAGTCCGGCTGTGCATTTTTTCATCAATCAGCGGCGGCCCATCCGGGAGTTCTATGACGACTGGACCGCGGTGCACGAACTGTCACACCTGCTACTTCCGTATGTCGGTTCCGAAGATGCGTGGGTCTCGGAGGGCGTGGCGACTTACTACCAGAACGTGCTGCGCGCGCGCGGCGGCAGGATGACTGCGCTCGAAGCGTGGGAGCGCCTGCACGCGGGTTTCCTGCGCGGCATGGACAGCGCACCCGGAATGACGCTGGCGCAGGCGACCGAGAGCATGTACCGCGGCGGCACGCACATGCGCGTTTACTGGGAAGGCGCGGCGATGATACTTGTCGCCGATGTGCGGCTGCGCCAGATTACCGCCGCCAAGCAATCCATGGACACGGCACTCGCGGCGCTCAACGAATGCTGCGGTTCCACGGAGCGCGCCTGGAACGGGCGCGAGTTGTTCGATAAGCTCGACGAGATCACCGGAACGACGGTGTTTCGCGAGCTCTACGACCAGCACGTGGCCTCGAAGGATTTCCCCGACCTGACGCAGGCCTATCGGTCGCTCGGCATCACGGCCAGAGGCGCCGGCATCGAACTCGCTCCGGAGGGCAGGGAGAAGAAGC
>JAXIOX010000090.1:0-10111 GCA_045403275.1 Burkholderiales bacterium
CGCGGTGGCTGCGCCAGACGCGGCGAGGATGAATGCGAAACTCAGCGCGGTGAAAAAACACCCCACGGGAATGCCTGCCGCGGGCCTATTTGGCGCCACCCCGCCCCATGATGACGAGATCGTTGAGAACCTGAAAAAAGCGGTTGGAATCGATGTTGCCGTCTGCCCGCAAGGTCAACGAAGGGGCAGTCAGATACTTGCCCGTTACCGCGACGTAGGGTGTGGCGGTAACGCGGTAACTGCGGGTCAGTTGCCCGGCACGCTGCGCCTTGCTGTCCACGCTGAAGGAGTCGTAAGTGGCCTCGAATTTACTGCCATCGACGCCCTGTTCGGCGATCCACTTGATCATCACGCCCCGGTCGGCAAGGTTGACGCCCTTCTCGTGGATCGCCTCGTACACCCGGTCGTGCATCCGGTCGAGCAGTCCCAGTTCTTCGAGGGCGTAGTAAGTCTTCGCCAGCGGCAACATCCGCTCGTTGAACACTGCGGGAACGTAGCGAAACTCCACGTCCTTGGGCTTGGTCTTGAGCCACAATTTGAGCAGCGGCTCAAAGTCGTAACAGTGGGAGCAGGCATAGTTGAAAAACTCGAGCACCTCGACACCCTTGCCTGCCGACGGCTGCGGGGGATTGATCAGCTTGTACTCGACATCCGGAGTCGGCCTGGCGAGCCCGGCCGGAGCCAATGCCAGGCCGAGAAAAGCGGACGCGACGATCAGCGCTGTGTGAAAACGGTTCATAGGTATTCCCGTGGCGGTTTGGATATCACTGAGTCGGTTCGCGAACCTTGATCAGGTTCGCTTCGAGATTGTTTTCCTTCAGCGCGGCGCGGGACTTGCCCAGTTCATCCTGGTTCGAGAACGGACCCACCCGGACTCGGTGCCACACCTTCCCGTCGGGCAGCGTGGCGGTCTGGATCCGCGCTTCGATCCCGGCGAGCGCAAGCCGCGCTTTGAGATTGTCCGCATCGGCCGGGTTCTGGAACGCCGCCACCTGGAGAAAATAGACCTCCTTGCTCGAGGCCGGCGGGGTGCGCTTGAATTCCCTGTCGGTTACCGCCTCTTCTGTGCCCGGCAGGATCTTGTAAAAATCAAAGCGCGGTTTGACCTCCGCGGTCTTGGCCGGCTTGTCGGCTGAAGTGGGCGTCTGGGATGTCTCGGCGGCCGGCGTTTCCCGTCCGGTAACATCGGTCGGTTTTGCTTTCTGCACGAACGGATTGGCGCCCTTGTTGATGTACAGCGCCACGCCAAGCGCAATGCACAGACCAAGCAACAGCCCGATCAGGATGCCGACCCCCATCGGACCGCCGCGTCCGTTGGGCGCGGCAGACCCGCTGTTCTTGTAGTCGCGGCTCATGGAATCCAAGTTTACCTCAGAGATTCGAACGCAAGCTCACATCTTCTCAGGGGCGCTGACCCCGAGTATCGCAAGTCCGTTGGCAAGTACCTGTCTCACTGCGTTGGCCAGCGCGAGTCGCGCCAGCTGGGTGCTCTCGTCGTCGACCAGCACGCGGGTCGAGTTGTAATAGCTGTGGAACGCGGCGGCCAGTTCTTTCAGATAGAAGGCCAGCTGGTGCGGCGCAAGGTCCTGCGCCGCGCCCTCGATCGTCTCCGGGTAATCCAGCAGCTTCCGCAGGATCTCGAGTTCCTGTCCATCAACGAGCGGCCCCGGATCCGCGTTGACCAGCATGGATGCCTCGCCTCCCCATTGCTCGAGCACCGAACAGACCCGGGCATGGGCGTACTGGATGTAGTACACCGGATTGTCGTGGCTCTGCGATTTGGCCAGATCGAAGTCGAAATCGAGATGCTGATCGCTCTTGCGCAGCACGTAGAAAAATCGCGCTGCGTCGTTGCCGACCTCCCTGCGCAGTTCGCGCAAGGTCACGAACTCGCCGGCGCGCGTGGACATCGAGACCTTCTTGCCGTCGCGGTAGAGCACCGCGAACTGCACCAGAGCAATGGAGAGGCGCGCGGGGTCGAGCTTCAACGCCTGCAGCGCGCCCTTCACCCGGGCAATATGACCGTGATGGTCGGCGCCCCAGACGTCGACCAGCAGATCGAAGCCGCGCTGGAACTTGTTGAGGTGATAGGCGATGTCGGACGCAAAGTAGGTGTACTGGCCGTTGTCGCGCTGGACCACGCGGTCCTTTTCGTCGCCGAAAACAGTGGAACGAAACCATTTTGCACCGTCCTTCTGGTAGATGTGCCCGCTCGCCTCAAGCTGCCCGAGCGCGTGCGCCACCAGGCCGGAGTCGAACAATGATTTTTCCGAGAACCAGGAATCGAAGGTCACGCCGAATTCCTGCAGATCATTGCGGCAATCGCCGAGTTGCTCGGTGAGCACGAAATCGTGCACGTAAGCGTAGTCAGGACCGAGCGCCTTCTTGGAATTGGCAATCAGCTTGTCGAGGTGTGCTTCCGGGTCGCTATCAGCCGGAGCGGGATCGCGCATAAGCGAATTGATGGGGTGGACATAGCGTTTGCCATGCGCCTCGAAGATCTGCCGTGCCATGTCGCGCACGTAATCGCCTTGATAGCCATTCGCCGGATACTCCAACCGCGCGCCCGCGATCTCCAGATAGCGCAGCCAGGTCGATAACGCGAGGATGTCCATCTGCCGGCCGGCGTCATTGACGTAGTACTCTCGCGTGACGGCAAAACCAGCTGCTTCCAGGAGGCTGGCGAGGCTGGCGCCGTAAGCGGCGCCTCGGCCGTGGCCCACGTGCAGCGGGCCTGTCGGGTTCGCGGAAACGAATTCCACCTGCACTTTTCTGCCGCCGCCGACACCGACGCGTCCGTAGGCGTGGCGCTGTTCCAGCACCACACGCACGGTCTGTTGCTTGGCGGCAGGCTTGAGATAAAGGTTGATGAAGCCCGCACCGGCGATTACCGCCTTCTCCAGGTACGGCGATTGCGGCAGCGCCTTCACCAGCGCCTGCGCGATCTCGCGCGGGTTGCGCTTCATCTGGCCGGCGAGTTGCATCGCCACGCTGCAGGCATAGTCACCATGCTGCGCGGACTTGGGGCGCTCCAGTATCACCGGCAGGTTGGGCGCGTCGGGCGCAACTTCGACGAGGGCGGAACGCAACAGCCCCATGAAATGGGAGCGCAGTTCCAGCGCGGGGGCGTTGCTCATTGCGCGGGGCGTCGGGAAAAAGCGCGATTATACCGGCTCGGACACGGCGGACTTCTCACAATTCGAGCGGATCGACGTCGATCGACCAGCGCACCCGGCGCGCCTTTTTCTGCGCCAGCACGCGAATCCAGTTCGTCAAGAAACGCTGCAGGTCGCCACGCGAGGAGGACTGCACGAGCAGGTGAGCGCGATGGTGCCCGGCAACCCGCGCGATCGCCGCCGGCACCGGGTCGTAAAGCGTTACCTCCTTGTCATGACCGACAGCGCAGCGACCTGCCTGAGCCAGAAAATCCATCACCGCACGCTCACTGAGTGCCTCGGCGCGCAACAACGCCTGATACACGAACGGCGGAAAGCCGCTGCGCTCGCGTTCCGCAAGCAGTTCGTCCGCGAACGCCCGGTAGTCCTGACGCAGCAGCGCCTGATACAACGGGTGCGCCGGGAACTGTGTTTGCACCAGCGCCTCGCCGGGCAAATCGGCGCGGCCGGCGCGGCCAGCCACCTGCATCAACTGCTGGAATAGCTTCTCGGCTGCACGAAAATCGGTGGAAAACAACGCGCCGTCAGGATTGACAATGGCAACCAGCGTCAGTTTCGGAAAGTCGTGCCCCTTGGCCAGCATCTGCGTGCCTACCAGGATGTCGACACGCTCTGCGTGGATATCGTCTCGCATCTCCTGCCAGGAGCGCTTGCGGCGAGTGCTATCGCGGTCGATGCGCAGTATGCGCGCGCCCGGGAAAATTCCAGTAAGCGCTTCCTCGAGACGCTGGGTACCCTGCCCCAAGCCCTTCAGATCCTGGTTGCCGCAGTCGGGACACGCCGACGGCAGGTCTTCCTCGTGTCCGCAATAATGGCATCGCAACCGCGCTGCGCGCAGATGCCATACCAGGCGCGCCGCGCAACGGCTGCACTGCGCGGCCCAGCCGCAGGCGCCGCACACCAGCGCCGGCGCAAAGCCGCGGCGATTCAGAAATACCAGGCTCTGTTCGCCGCGCGCCAGACGCTCGCGTATCGCCTGCAACAGCGGTTCCGACATGCCGTGCGTCTGGCGTGCTGCCCGGCTTTCAATCAGCCGTATGTTCGGCGGGCTGGCGGCCGCACGGGTGCTCAGGTGCAGATGACCGAAGCGGCCGCTGCGGGCATTGTGGTAGCTCTCGAGTGCAGGCGTAGCCGAGCCCAGCACGATCGGCACACGGCGCTGCCGCGCCATGAAAACGGCGAGATCGCGGGCCGAGTAACGCAGTCCTTCCTGTTGCTTGAAGGAAGCATCGTGTTCCTCGTCCACGATCACCAGCCCCAGACGCGGAAGCGGCGTGAACACCGAAAGCCGCGTCCCGAGTACCACCTGTGCGTCGCCCGCAAACGCCGCCAGCCAGCGTTCGTAGCGTTCGCCGTGCGACAGGCGACTGTGCAGGCTGACCAGCCTTACTCCCGGGAAGCGCTGGCGAAACCGCGCCTCCAGTTGCGGCGTGAGATTGATCTCGGGAACCATCAGCAGCGATTGCAAACTGCGCGCGACGGCAGCCGCGATCAGCCGGAAGTACACTTCTGTCTTGCCACTGCCGGTGACGCCGTCGAGCAACCACGGCGAGAACGTTCCGAAGGTCGCCGAAACCTGCTCGACAGCGTGGCGCTGCTCGCCGGTCAGTTCGGGACCCTGCGAAGTCGGGGAAACCGGCGCAGCCGGCGAAACAACCTTGGCGAGGCGTTTCTCGACCCATCCCGCTTCCATCCACTGCTGCAGCAAAGCCGGTGCCCGGGCCGAAAGCGCTCGCGCCTGAGACTGCCCAATCACCGCCGACGTGAACAACGCTGCCAGCAGGCGGCGCTTCACCGCCGCCACGGGCGAAAAACGATCAGCACGCAGCTCGCGCCCTGCAGGGGTGAGCGAGTACTCCCATTGTCGTTTCGGTCCGCTGTAGTGGGTGCGCCGGATGAACGACGGCAAGGCCGATAGCAATGCCTGACCGAAGGGGTAGTGGTAGTAGTCGCTGCAGAACCGGGTCAGTGCCAACAGATTCTGCGGCAAAGGATCGAGCGGCAGAATGCGCTCGATGCGACGCAGGCGCGCGTCGGCAATCTCGGAACGTTCGGCGAGTTCCACGACGACGCCGACGTCTCTGCGCCTGCCGAACGGTACAACCACCAGTTGACCGGGAACCGGCACGAGAGCGCCGCCCGTACGGTAATCGAACAGCGACTCCAGTGGGACGTCGAGAGCAACCCTTGCGATGGCCATTGCGATCCGGGAAATAGAACCAGGCAGAAGTTTACCGGCGGGCTCTCGCGTACTGTCTGCGGTTACGCGCCTAAATCACTTGCGCGGAAAGGCTTTTTCCGAACCTGGGTCGGCTGTGGATAAGTCTGTTGATTAATCCGGAAGCACGCCTCGTCTGAAATCCCCCTGAAACCCATATCAGGCGCGGGATTCGCGCGGTCAGCCTATAATTATTATTATTATTCAAACTATTAGAGAACAGGCCCGCGGAAAGCCTTACTGCGCTTGAGTCTTCGCAGGGGACCCCGCCGAATTGTGCATAAATACTGGGATTCGGCAGGGCACCCCGTGCAAACCTAGTGAAATTGCGGACTTCCGGAGTGCACCGTTTCGACCAGCGCCGCAACGTTCTCCGGAGGCGTGAACTGGGACACCCCGTGGCCCAGATTGAACACGTGACCGTTGCCATAGCCGTATCCGGCAAGAATCTTCCCGGCTTCGCGGCGGATGACCTCCGGCGCAGACAGCAGCACCGCCGGATCAAGATTTCCCTGCAAAGCCACGCGGTCGCCGACCCGGGTCCGGGCCTTGCCAATGTCGGTTACCCAGTCTAGACCCACCGCATCGGCACCGCAGTGTGCCAGGCTCTCCAGCCACTGCCCGCCGCCTTTGGTGAAAACGATGCGCGGCACCCGCTGGCCGTCATGCTCGCGCCGCAGTTGTGCGAACACATGCTCGATATAGCACAGGGAGAATTCATGAAAGGCCTCTCCGGAAAGCACCCCGCCCCAGGTGTCGAACACCATCACCGCCTGCGCACCCGACTCGATCTGCGCATTCAGGTAGGCCGCGACCGCGCGGGCGTTGACGTCGAGCACGTGATGCAGCAGTTCCGGACGCTGGTAGAGCATGCGCTTGGTTTCATGAAAATCCGAGCCGCTGCGTCCCTCGATCATGTAGCAGGCCAGCGTGAACGGGCTGCCGGAGAAGCCGATCAGCGGGAGGTCACCGGCGAGCGCCTTGCGGATTTGCGAAATGGCATCGAGCACATAGCGCAAGTGCGCATCGGGGTCGGGAACCATGAGATTGCGGATTTCCCACTCGTCGCGAAGCGGCCGCTCGAAACGCGGCCCTTCGCCTTCTGCAAAGGACAACCCCAGTCCCATCGCATCGGGGATGGTAAGGATGTCGGAGAACAGGATTGCGGCATCGAGCGCAAATCGCGCCAGCGGCTGCAGCGTCACCTCGGTTGCGAAGTTCGGATTCTTGCACAGCTCCAGAAAACTGCCTGCGCGCGCCCTGGCCTGGCTGTACTCGGGAAGATAACGGCCGGCCTGGCGCATGATCCAGATTGGCGTGTACGGCGTGGGCTGGCGCAGCAGCGCGCGGATCAACGTATCGTTCTTCAGCATCAGGATCGAGGATTGAGGATCTAGGATCTAGGATCTAGGATCGAGTAACCTACATTATTTCCGGCTCAATCCTCAATCCTAATAGCTCAATCCTGATTCGTTTAGCGCGGCAGATCCGAAGAACCCATCAGGAATTCATCTACTGTGCGGGCGCACTGGCGGCCTTCGCGAATCGCCCAGACGATGAGCGACTGTCCGCGCCGAACATCTCCGGCGGCGAAAACTTTCGGCACGCTGGTCGCATAGCAATCGGCGCCTTCGGTCGTCGCTCTGGCGTTGCCGCGCGAATCCTTCACTATGCCGAACGTATCGAGCATCGAGCCATACGGTCCGACGAAACCCATCGCGAGCAGCACAAGATCGGCCGGCAGCTCGAACTGCGAGCCCGGCACCTCGTTCATCTTGCCGTCCCGCCACTTCAGCTGCACGGCTCGGAGCGCTTTGACCTTGCCGTTTTCCCCCACAAACTCCTTGGTGGCGACCGCCCAGTCACGTGCCACGCCTTCCTCGTGCGACGAGGAGGTGCGGAGCCGCACCGGCCAGTACGGCCATACGGGGTTGCGCTCCGTATCAGGCGGCATCGGCAGCAGTTCGAACTGCGTGATTGATTTGGCGCCGTGGCGGTTGGAGGTGCCAACGCAGTCCGAGCCGGTGTCGCCACCACCAATGATCACCACGTGCTTGCCCGAGGCCCACAGGTCCTGCACGCCGGGGTCGCCGGCAACGCGGCGGTTCTGCAGCGGCAGAAAGTTCATAGCGAATTCGATGCCCTCGAGTTCGCGACCAGGAACCGGCAGGTCGCGTGGCTGCTCGGCGCCGCCGGCTACCACCACCGCGCCGAACTCCGCAAGCAGCCTGTTCGCATCGACGCGCGTCGCCTGGATGTTGCCGGCGCCGACCGGAACGTCGCCTAACACGTGGTTCACGCGGAATTCGACGCCCTCGGCGGTGAGTTGCTCGAGGCGCCGGTCGATAATCCACTTTTCGAGCTTGAAGTCGGGTATGCCGTAGCGCAGCAACCCGCCGATTCGATCGTTCTTTTCGAATACGACCACATCGTGCCCGGCGCGAGCGAGCTGCTGCGCGCAGGCAAGGCCCGCCGGGCCGGAGCCGATGACCGCCACGCGTTTGCCGGTCTTGTGCTGCGCCGGCCGCGGCTCGACCCATCCTTGATCCCACGCCTTATCGATGATCGCGTGCTCGATCGACTTGATCCCCACCGCGTCGTCGTTGATGCGCAGCACACAGGCTTCCTCGCACGGCGCCGGGCACACGCGGCCCGTGAACTCGGGGAAGTTGTTGGTCGAATGCAGCGTTTCGATCGCCGCCTTCCAGTCCTGCTGGTAAACCAGGTCATTGAAATCCGGGATGATGTTGTTGACCGGGCAGCCGCTGATGCAGAACGGCACGCCGCAATCCATGCAGCGCGCGCCCTGGACCTTCGCATCCTGGTCGGACAGACGCAGGATGAACTCCCGATAGTGCTGTTTGCGATGCGCCGGCGGCTCATAAGTTTCGTCCAGCCGCTCGAACTCCAGAAACCCGGTGATCTTTCCCATATCCATTCGAATGTCCCAGGCGCAGACGCTCCCCGCGCGGCGGCCCACGGGCCGCCGCGTGCGTTTACCGCGCGGTTTATGCGGCGGATTTCCGTTCCGCGGCTGCAATCTCGCCGAGCGCGCGCTTGTACTCCTTCGGGAAGATTTTCACGAAGCGCGGCCGATACTCGGCCCATTTGTCGAGAATCTCCCGCGCGCGGCGGCTGCCGGTGGTGCGCGCATGCTTCTCGATCATTCCCTTGAGGATCGCCTCGTCCGCAAGGCCGAGGTGCCAGAGCTCGCGCGCCACCTTCGCTTGCTGCTCGGTTTCCGACAGCAGCGGTTCAAGCTCGATCATCGCGGTGTTCGCGCGCCTGGCAAACTGGCCGTCAACATCGAAGACGTAAGCGATGCCGCCCGACATGCCGGCACCGAAATTGCGCCCGGTCACGCCAAGCACCACCACCGTGCCGCCGGTCATGTACTCGCAGCCGTGGTCGCCGACGCCCTCCACCACCGCTGAGGCGCCCGAATTGCGAACCGCGAAGCGCTCCCCGGCGACGCCGCGGAAGTAAGCTTCTCCGGCGATCGCGCCATACAGCACCACATTGCCGGTGATAATGTTTTCGGTCGGCTCGCCGCGGAACTTGGGCGAGGGCTGCACCGAAATGCAACCGCCCGAGAGTCCCTTGCCGCAGTAGTCGTTGGTGTCGCCGATTAGATCCAGGGTCACGCCCTTCGCCAGGAACGCGCCGAAGCTCTGCCCCGCGGAGCCCGCGAAGCGGATGTGTATGGTGTCGTCCGGCAAGCCGTCATGGCCGTAACGCTTGGCGATCTCGCCCGAGAGCATGGTGCCGCCGGCGCGGTTGATATTGCGGATCGGCATCTCGATCGTGACCTTCTCGCCGCGTTCCAGCGCCGGCTTCGCCAGCTCGATCAAGCGGTGATCCAGGGCCTTGTCCAGCCCGTGGTCCTGCTTCTCGCAGTGGTAGCGCGCGACATCAGCCGGCATCTCCGGCATGTAGAAGATCTTCGTGAAGTCGAGCCCCCTCGCCTTCCAGTGCTCGACACCCTTCCTCGTGTCCAGCAGGTCGGTGCGGCCGATGAGATCGTTGAATTTCCGGATGCCGAGTTTCGCCATAAGCTCGCGCGCTTCCTCGGCGACGAAGAAGAAGTAATTGATCACATGCTCCGGCTTGCCTTCGAACTTCCTGCGCAGCACCGGATCCTGCGTCGCTACACCCACCGGACAGGTGTTGAGGTGGCACTTGCGCATCATGATGCAGCCCTCGACCACCAGTGGCGCGGTGGCGAAGCCGAATCCGTCCGCGCCGAGGATGGCGCCGATCACCACATCGCGCCCCGTCTTCAACTGGCCGTCCACCTGGACCGCGATGCGGCCGCGCAGGCGATTGAGCACCAACGTCTGCTGGGTCTCGGCGAGTCCGAGCTCCCACGGGGTACCCGCGTGCATGATCGACGACCAGGGGGAGGCGCCGGTGCCACCGTCGTGGCCGGCAATGGTGACGTGATCGGCCTTCGCCTTGGACACGCCCGCGGCCACGGTGCCGACACCCACTTCGCTCACCAGTTTGACGCTGACGTTGGCGCGCGGGTTGGAGTTTTTCAAATCGTGAATGAGCTGCGCCAGGTCTTCGATCGAATAGATATCGTGATGCGGCGGCGGCGAGATCAGTCCCACACCCGGCGTGCTGTGGCGCAGCTTGCCGATGTACGGGTCCACCTTGTGCCCCGGCAACTGGCCGCCTTCGCCGGGTTTTGCGCCCTGGGCCATCTTGATCTGAA
>JAXIOX010000287.1:0-2951 GCA_045403275.1 Burkholderiales bacterium
GGGATTCAGCGCAGAGGACATCTGGGACATCGGTGCCATAACCGCGTTGTTCGCGCTCTCCAACCGCATGGCGCATTTGATCGACATGCGCGCCAACGACGAGTTCTATCTGCTCGGGCGCGTTGCGCCATCCGCCAAATAGGCAGCCGAAGCCCCTGTCCGGCAAGGATTTTGCGGGGCTTGCCGGTGATATAATTTTTGCCAAAATCGGGCGCGGCGTCACGAACACCGCAGTCGCCGATAACTGGGACAACCTCACCAAGGGCAGGAACCATGGCAGCGCTTCCGGACGACGATCCGCAAGAGACGAACGAGTGGCTGGATGCCCTCGACGGTGTGCTCCGGCACGAGGGCCCGGAACGTGCGCACTATATCCTCGAGAAACTGCTCGAGAAGGCACGCCGCTCGGGCGTGTATCTGCCGTACAGCGCCAATACCCCGTACATCAATACCATCCCGCCCGGCAAGGAGGAGCGCTCCCCGGGAGACCACGAGCTGGAACACCGGATCCGCTCCTACGTGCGCTGGAACGCCGCCGCGATGGTTTTGCGCGCCAACAAGCAGTCGTCGGAATTGGGCGGCCACATCGCCAGCTTCGCCTCGGCCGCGACGCTATACGATGTCGGCTTCAATCACTTCTGGCACGCGCCTTCGGAGAACCACGGTGGCGACCTGGTGTTGGTTCAGGGACACTCCGCCC
This sequence comes from Burkholderiales bacterium, assembly GCA_045403275.1. GTDB lineage: Bacteria > Pseudomonadota > Gammaproteobacteria > Burkholderiales > JACQAP01 > JACQAP01. The sequence continues at coordinate 701 of JAXIOX010000287.1, forward strand.
CGGGAGTCTATGCCCGCGCCTTCATGCTCGGGCGGCTGACCAAGGAGCACATGGACAACTTCCGCCAGGAAGTCAACGGCAAGGGCCTGTCTTCCTATCCGCACCCGTGGCTGATGCCGGACTTCTGGCAGTTCCCGACGGTGTCGATGGGGCTGGGACCGATCATGGCGATCTACCAGGCGCGGTTCATGAAGTACCTGCAGGACCGCGGCCTGGCCAACACCGAGGGCCGCAAGGTCTGGTGCTTCCTCGGCGACGGTGAGGTCGACGAGCCCGAGTCGATGGGCGCGATCGGCGTGGCGTCGCGCGAAAAGCTCGACAATCTGATCTTCGTGGTGAACTGCAACCTGCAGCGCCTGGACGGCCCGGTGCGCGGCAACGGCAAGATCATCCAGGAGCTGGAATCGGAGTTCCACGGCGCCGGCTGGAACGTGATCAAGGTGATCTGGGGCTCGTACTGGGATCCGCTGCTTGCCAGGGACAAGAACGGCTTGCTGGTCGAGCGCATGGAAGAGTGCGTGGACGGCGAGTACCAGACGTTCAAGTCCAAGGACGGCGCCTACGTGCGCAAGCACTTCTTCGGCAAGTACCCGGAGTTGCTGGAGATGGTGGCAAACATGTCCGACGACGACATCTGGCGCCTGAATCGCGGCGGCCACGATCCGCACAAAACTTACGCCGCGTATGCCGCGGCGGTGAAGCACCAGGGCCAGCCCACGGTGATCCTGGCCAAGACAATCAAGGGATACGGGATGGGCGAAGCCGGCGAAGCCCAGAACATCACCCACCAGCAGAAGAAGATGGGAACGACCTCGCTCAAGGCGTTCCGCGACCGCTTCAACCTGCCGGTCCCCGACGACAAGCTGGAGGAAGTGCCCTACCTCACTTTCGACGAAGGTTCAGCCGAACTCGACTACATGCGCAAGCATCGCGAGGCGCTGGGCGGCTATCTGCCGGCGCGCCGCCTCAAGGGCGACGCACTTGAAATACCGGCGTTGTCGGCGTTCGAACCGCTGCTGAAGAGTTCCGAGGAACGCGAAGTTTCCACCACCATGGCGTTCGTGCGCATTCTCAACATCCTGGTGAAGGACAAGAATATCGGCAAGCGCGTGGTGCCGATCGTGCCCGACGAATCCCGCACTTTCGGCATGGAAGGCATGTTCCGGCAGCTCGGCATCTGGTCCTCGGTGGGCCAGCTCTACACGCCTCAGGACGCCGACCAGTTGATGTTCTACAAGGAAGACAAGAACGGCCAGATCCTGCAGGAAGGCATCAACGAGCCCGGGGCGATGTCCTCGTGGATTGCCGCGGCGACGTCATACTCGACCCACGGCGTGTCGATGATCCCGTTCTACATCTACTACTCGATGTTCGGCTTCCAGCGCGTCGGGGACCTGGCTTGGGCGGCCGGCGACCAGCGTGCACGTGGTTTTCTCCTGGGCGGGACTTCCGGCCGCACCACGCTGAACGGCGAGGGTCTGCAACACGAGGACGGCCACAGCCATCTCCTGTCTTCGACCATCCCGAATTGCATTTCCTACGACCCGACCTTCTCCTACGAAGTCGCAGTGATCATCCAGGACGGTCTGCGCCGCATGGTCAAGGAGCAGCAGGACGTCTTCTTCTACATCACGCTGCTGAACGAGAACTACCGCCATCCGGCGCTGCCGAAAGGCGCCGAAGACGGTATTCTCAGGGGCATGTACCGGTTCTCCGAGGGCAAGGGCAAGAAGGACGCGCCGAAAGTGCAGTTGCTCGGCAGCGGCGCGATTCTGCGCGAAGTCATTGGCGCGCAGGACCTGCTGGAAAAGGATTTCGGCGTATCCGCCGACGTGTGGAGCGCGACCAGCTTCAATGAACTGCGCCGCGAAGGCCTCGAGGTGCAGCGCTGGAACCTGCTGAACCCCGAACAAAATCCGCGAGAAACCTACGTGAGCCGGTGCCTGAATCACGCGCCTGGTCCGGTCGTTGCCGCGACCGATTACATGAAGATTTTCGCCGATCAGATCCGTCCGTTCATCTACAAGCCTTACGTTGTGCTTGGCACCGACGGTTTCGGCCGCTCCGATTACCGGCGGCAGTTACGCAAGTTCTTCGAAGTCGATCGCTACTACGTCACCGTGGCCGCGCTCAAAGCGCTTGCCGATGAGGGCAGCGTACCGGCCGCGACGGTCGCCAAGGCAATCAAGAAGTACGCGATCGACTTCGAAGAACTTGCGTAACTGCCGCCGGTAATCGGAGCGGCCGAAAC
>JAXIOX010000259.1:0-6604 GCA_045403275.1 Burkholderiales bacterium
GACGGCGTCGTGGAGCACGACGCTGCCGTCGTCGCCGGCGAAGCGCAGGCACCCGCATGATCCTGTCGATGCTCGCAGAAGCCTGGTCGGCAATGGGCGCCAACCGGCTGCGCACGTTCCTCACCATGCTCGGCATGGTGATCGGCGTGGCCGCCGTGGTGGCGATGCTCGCTGTCGGTCAGGGCGCGCAGATTATGGTGAACCAGACCATCGCCTCGATGGGCAGCAACCTGTTCATCGTCCTCTCGGGCGGTTCGACCAGCGGCGGATTGCGGATGGGGTCCGGCAGCGTGCCGACCCTGACGCTGCCGGACGCGGACGCAATCGCGGAATTGCCCGGTGTTGCCGCGGTGGCGCCGGTACAGCCCGGCAATTCCGAGGTCATCTACGGCGCCAGCACTTGGAGCACGCAGGTGTACGGCACGTCGCCGAGTTATCTGGACTTGCGCGGATGGCCGCTCGCATCGGGCGAGCCCTTCACCGACTACGACTTGCGCTCCGCCAGCCGCGTGGCGCTGCTCGGCGGCACGGTGGCGAACTACCTGTTCGGCGACGAAGTCCCGGTTGGAAAAACCATCCGCATCAGGAACAGCCCCTATCTGGTGATCGGCGTGCTGGCGCGCAAGGGCCAGAGCCTCGACGGGCGCGACCAGGACGACACCATTCTGGTGCCGGTCACGACCGCGCAGCGCAAGCTGTTCGGCTCGCAGTTCCTGGGTACGGTGCGGTTCATGATGGTGCAGGCGGGTTCGGCGGACCTCATGGACCGGGTCGAACGCGACATCACGGAACTTCTGCGCGCGCGCCATCGTCTCAACATCGATGCCGAAAACGACTTCACGGTTCGCAATCTCACAGCAGCGGCCAACGCTGCGGCCGCGACCACCAGGGTAATGTCGCTGATGCTGGGAGCGATCGCTTCGGTGTCGCTGCTGGTCGGCGGCATCGGCATAATGAACATCATGCTGGTGTCGGTGACCGAACGCACCCGCGAGATCGGCATCCGCATGGCGATCGGCGCGCGCCGCCGCGACGTTCTGCTGCAGTTTCTGCTGGAAGCCGTAATCATTTCGGTGATCGGCTGCTGCGTCGGAGTGGCGCTCGGGGTCGGCGGCGCCTTTGTCGCCGAGCGCGCAGCGCAGACCACGGTGGCCGTCACCTCCGGTTCCATCGTGCTCGCCTTCGCTGTTGCCGCGGCCATCGGCGTGTTCTTCGGCCTGTACCCGGCGCGCAAGGCCGCCTACCTGAAGCCCATCGATGCACTGCGCTATCAATGAAGCGCTACGCTGCCAATAGGCGCAAAATAGCGCCTGCGCACGGCAACGGCGGTTCCGTCGTTATGGTCCGGACTGTGCCGCGCCCGGCACGATCCGGAATGTTCTTGTCATGATCACTCGCAAATATTCGACGTTCGATTGTTTCTCAGGTTGCGCATTGTGGTGCGCGCTGTCTGCGCTGCTTGCTGCCTGCGCGCTCGCCGGCTGTTCCGACAAGAACAACGCGCAGGCGGAGGCGAAGAAAACTCCGCCCGCGATTCCGGTGCTGGTCGCGCAGGCCGTTGAGAAGCGCATGCCGCTGCGGCTGCACGCCATCGGCAATGTCGAAACTGTCGCCACGGTGGCGGTGAAGGCGCGCGTGGATGGCCAGATCATCAGGGCCTACGTGCGCGACGGCCAGGACGTGACCAGGGGCGAGCTGCTATTCCAGCTCGATCCCAGTCCCTACGAATCGCAACTCGCGCAGGCCCAGGCCAACCTGGCGCAGGGCCGGGCGCAGCTCGAGTACCTGCGCGGACAGGAGAGCCGCTACCAGGAACTGCTGGCGCAGAACTTCGTTTCCCGGGAAGGTTATGCGCAGGTGGCGTCGAATTTTCATGCTGCCGAGGCCAGCGTCAATGCCGCCGCCGCTGCGGTCGAGTCCGCGCGCGTAAACCTCGCCTACACCACCATCCGCTCACCGATCGGCGGGCGCGCCGGCAAGGTGCTGCTCAGTGAGGGCAACCTGGTCAAGGCCAACGATGCCAATGCGCTGGTGGTCATAAATCAGATAGCGCCGATCTATGTCAGCTTCGCGGTGCCCGAGCAGCATCTCGGCGAAATCCGCGCCAACAAGGGCAAGGCGCCGATGCGCGTCGAGGCGGAAGTCGAAAAAGGAAAAATGCTCCCCGGCAAGCTTGCCTTTGCCGACAACACCGTGGACGCAACCACCGGCACCATCCGCCTGCGCGCGCTGTTCGCCAATGTGGACAAGCAGCTCTGGCCGGGCCAGTACGTCGACACCTGGATCACTCTGCGCGACGGGGAGCGCGCGCTGGTGGTACCCGCTCAGGCGGTGCAAACCGGGCCCAACGGGCAGTACGCCTACGTGGTCAGGGAAGATTCCAGCAGCGAGATGCGCACCATCGCGGTCAGCCGCACCGACGGCGAAGAGGCGGTGATCGCCTCCGGGCTCAAGGCCGGCGAAACGGTGGTAACGGACGGCGCCTCGCGGCTGCTGCCCGGCTCCAGGGTCAGCGTGAAGAGCGCGAAGACAGAGTCGTGAACGTCGCCGAAGTGTTCGTGCGCCGTCCGGTCATGACCGGCCTGATCATGATCGGTATTCTGATTTTCGGCATTTTCAGCTATCGCCTTCTGCCGGTGGCCGACCTGCCGAACGTCGACTTTCCCACCATCGCGGTGACCGCCGCGCTGCCCGGCGCCAGTCCGCAGACCATGGCTTCCGCGGTGGCGACACCGCTGGAAAAGCAGTTCTCCACCATCGCCGGGCTGGACTCGATGGATTCCCTGAGCGCCCAGGGCAACACCCGCGTCACGCTGCAGTTCTCCCTGGACCGCAACATCGACGCCGCCGCGCAGGACGTGCAGGCAGCGATCTCGCGCGCGCTCAATCAATTGCCGAAGGAAATGAGCGCACCGCCTTCGTTCCGCAAGGTCAACCCCGCCGACTCGCCGATCTTCTATCTCGCGCTCAGCTCTTCGACGCTGCCGCTGTCCACGGTGGACGAATACGCGCAGACGCTTTTGGCGCAGCGCATTTCCACCACCAGCGGCGTGGCACAGGTGCAGGTGCTGGGATCGCAGAAGTACGCGGTGCGGGTACAGCTCGACCCCAAGGCGCTGGCATCGCGCGGCATCGGCATCGACGAAGTCGCGGAAGCCATCAGCCGCCAGAACTCCAATCTGCCCACCGGCACGTTGTTCGGGCAACACCGCGCCTACACGGTGGAAACCAACGGCCAGCTCGCCAATGCCGCATCGTTCCGCCCGGTCGTGGTGACCTATCGCAACGGCGCACCGGTGCGTCTGGGTGAACTCGGCCGGGTGGTGGACGGGGTCGAGAACGACAAGCTCGCCGCCTGGTACAACGACCAGCGCAGCATCCTGCTGGCGATCCAGCGCCAGCCCGGCACCAATACCATCGAGGTGGTCAATTCGATCAAGAAGCTTCTGCCCACCTTCCGGGCGCAGGTGCCGCCCGGCATCAGCATCGAGATCCTGTACGACCGCTCCCAGTCCATTCGTGAGTCGGTCGACCACGTTAAGTTCACGCTATTGCTGGCGCTCGCCCTGGTGGTGCTGGTGATTTTCCTGTTCCTGCGCAACCTCTCCGCCACGCTGATCCCCAGCCTGTCGCTGCCGATGTCCATCGTCGGCACGTTCTCGGTGATGTACCTGATGGGGTTCAGCCTCGACAATCTTTCCCTGATGGCGCTGACGCTGTGCGTCGGCTTCGTGGTCGACGACGCCATCGTCATGCTGGAGAACATCAACCGCCACCTAGAAATGGGCAAGTTGCCGATGCAGGCAACGCTCGACGGCGCGCGCGAGGTCGGCTTCACCATCGTCTCCATGACGCTGTCGCTGGCCGCGGTTTTCATTCCGGTATTGTTCATGGGCGGCGTCCTCGGCAGGCTGCTGCACGAGTTCGCCGTTACCATCATGGCGGCGGTGCTGGTGTCCGGCTTCGTGTCGCTGTCGCTCACGCCGATGCTTTGCAGCCGCTGGCTGCGCCCCGCAAAGCAGCAGACCCACGGCCGCATGTACCGCTGGAGCGAGCGCGCGTTCGACGCCACGCGCGACTTCTACAAAGTCACGCTGCGGTGGGCGATGGCCCGGCATCGCCTGGTGTTAGCGATGTTTGTGGCGGTATTCGCGATCACCGCGTATCTGTTCGTCAGCATTCCGAAGGGATTCCTGCCGAGCGCGGATACCGGACAGCTGCTGGCGTTCACCGAAGGGGCACAGGACATCTCCTTCGACTCAATGGCGGAGAAGCATCGCCTGGCCGCCAACATCATTCGCGCCGACCCGAACGTCGAGGCGGTCATGGCTTTCATGGGTCCTTCGTCTTCCGGCTCGAGCCAGACGCTCAATCTGGGCCGCGTTTTCGTGCGCCTGAAGCCGTACCGGGAGCGCCTCCCCGCCGATCAGATCATCCAGGAACTGCGTCCGAAACTCACCGCCATCCCCGGCATGAAGGTGTATCTGCAGAACCTGCCGCTGATCCGCATCGGTGGCAGGCTCACCAAAAGCGAATTCCAGTACACGCTGCAGGACGCCGACACGGCGGAGCTGTACCACTGGGCGCCGATACTTGAGGACAAGCTGCGCTCGATGCCGGACTTCCAGGACGTCAACAGCGACCTGCAGATCACCAATCCGACCGTAAAGATCGAAATCGACCGCGACAAGGCGTCCACGCTCGGCGTCACCGCCGAGCAGATCGAGGACGCGCTCTACAGTGCCTATGGTTCGCGCCAGGTTTCCACCATTTTCACGCCCAGCAACGACTACTGGGTGATCCTCGAACTGGCGCCGCAGTACCAGGCCAGCCCTGAGGCGCTGTCGCTGCTGTACGTGCGCTCCAATTCCGGCGCACTGGTGCCGCTCGCCGCTGTGGCAAAGATCGTCGGCGGCGTCAGCCCGCTCACCATCAGCCATCAGGGCCAGCTGCCGGCCGTCACCATCTCCTTCAACCTCAAGCCGGGAGTTGCGCTTTCGCAGGCGATCGCGCAGGTGAATGCCGTGATCGCGGAGCTGCGCATCCCGCCGACGGTGGTCGGCAGCTTCCAGGGCGCGGCGCAGGCGTTCCAGTCATCGCTGACCGGAATGGGGCTGCTGCTTCTGATGTCGGTATTCGTGATCTACCTGATCCTCGGCATCCTTTACGAGAGCTACATCCACCTGATCACGATTCTTTCGGGATTGCCCACGGCGGGATTCGGTGCGCTGCTGACGCTGCTGCTATTCAGGATGGATCTCAACATGTACGGATTCGTCGGGCTCATCATGCTGATCGGTATCGTCAAGAAGAACGCGATCATGATGATCGACTTCGCTATCGAAGCGCAACGCAGCGAGGGCAAACCGCCTGCGCAGGCCATCTTCGACGCCTGCCTGATCCGCTTCCGGCCGATCATGATGACCACCATGGCGGCGCTGATGGGAACGCTGCCGATCGCGCTGGCGATCGGGGCCGGCGCCGATGCGCGCCAGCCGCTCGGGCTCGCGGTGGTCGGCGGGTTGATGGTTTCCCAGATCCTGACGCTCTATATCACGCCGGTGATCTACCTCTATCTGGAGAACGCGCGTGTCTGGCACGCGAACCGGCGCACGCGCAAGCTGGAGACAGCGCGCGCGACCGGCATGACGTGATGGCCTAGTGGCATGTATCAGTCAGTTCGGCAGAAACGCCCCCACCCAACCCTCCCCCGCTCGCGGGGGAGGGTTGGGTGGGGGGACGCGCCCAGCCACTATCGAATGTACTGTTGCAGTTCACTAGTGTCCTGTTCACGACCGGTCCGGGCTACGCGCAGAGGAGCGTGATGCCATGGCAGAAACCGAAGTGATTGCCGGCGACACCGGGGCGTTCGCAAAGGCCCCGGATCCGTCGCTCATCACCACCACCCACATCATCTATGGGTTGCACGCCTTGAGCATCCTGATCGGCCTGACCAGCGCGATCACCATCGTCGGCGCCTTCGTTTTCGGCATCCCCTCAATCATCGCCGTCATCATCAATTATGTGAATCAGGCGAATGCGCGCGGCACTTTCCTCGAATCCCACTTTCGCTGGCAGATCCGCTCATTCTGGTTTGCGCTGCTGTGGATAATGATCGGGGTCGTGCTTTTTCTCACGATCATCGGCATCCCTCTGGCGTGGGCCGTCTTCGTCGGCGCAGGAATCTGGGTGATCTACCGCATCGCGCGTGGCTGGCTGACGCTGCAGGACCGCAAGCCGCTGGTGTTTTAGTGTCCTGTTCCGCTAATTCGTGGCTGAAAACCCGGCGAGAATCGGCGCCATGCTGTGTTACGAGTCCTCGCCGTGCGTGTCGGAGCGCGGAAGAGGGGCCCCTCTGGGGATCTGACCGCGGAGACACGCGTAAGGCCGGTGGTCGACACGCTATTGGCCGGTTACACGGTCGCATCCCCGCAAGCGGGGCCCCTGCTCCACGTTCCACCGGCCCCCGCTACTGTCAAGGACACGCGCCTTACCAATTTTTACCACCAAGACACAAAGGCACCAAGAAAAACTGACAAAGTTTCCAGGTTTTCATTTGCATTCCTTGGTGTCTTGGTGCCTTGGTGGTTAATTTTTCGGTTTT
>JAXIOX010000157.1:0-3493 GCA_045403275.1 Burkholderiales bacterium
TGCCGGCGATTCGAATCCCGCGACTGATTCATCGACAGGTCGCGGCGCCCACCGGCTTCCGGCCGTCGCGAATCGCGCCGCTGGATCGGCGACAGGTCGGCACGGTTGCGCGCATCGGCGCCCGCATCCTTCCAGTCGCGCTGCCCGCTGCGGTCACCCAAATCCTGCCGGCGGCCATCCGGACCGACGACAAAACCGTTGCCCGGCCTGACCTGCGCGCGTTGCCGCGCCCCGTGGTCACGATCGACCGAGTCGCGCCGCCGGATCGACGGCAGGTCGGCACGGTTGCGCGAATCGGCGCCCGCATCCTTCCAGTCACGCCGCTCTCTGCGGTCACCCAATTCCTGCCGGCGACCATCCGGACCGACGACAGAACCGCTACCCGGCCTGAACTGCGCGCGTTGCCGCGCCCCGTGGTCACGATCGGTCGAATTGTGCGCACGTGAATGCACCGCCTTGCGGTCCCAGCGACCATAGATGTCGGCGACGTCGTGTGCCCTGCGCTGGCCGCGGACCACATTGCCAATCGCCCCTACATGATGCGCCGGCCGTTGATGCCAGGCGTGCTGACGCCACGGACCCCAGCAGGGCTGGAAATGTGGACGCGGCGCCCACGTGGCATAGCAGCACGGCCACCACGGGTTCCACCAGTTATAGACGATGCTGAAACCGAAACCCCAGGTGACAGGAGAGCCGTACCAGACGGTGCCGATCCACGGCCGGTAGTACCAGCCGCTGCCATAAACGACGACGAGGTCGCTGGACACGTAGGACCCGACGTAGCCCGGCGTATAGCCCACATAGACCACTTCCGGCGTCGCGTCGTAGATGCGCACGTAAGTGACGTAGTGCAATGGCGAACTGCGCGGGATCGAATAGATCACCGCCGGCACGTAGCTTGCCGCCGACCACGGTCCGAAGGGACTCGTGGCGGCGAACCAGACTCCATTGTCCAGCGCGAAGAAGGACTCCTCGCTGACCCGTATCACAGGTACCGGCGCGTTGACCGCGGATTGCAGCGAGGTGCCGGCGATCGGCTGAAACAATGGCTCGCCGTCGTAGGTGATCTCAATGCTGGCGCCGCTGCGCGTCACGGTCGCCAGCTGCGGCACGCCGTTGGCGATGACGGCTTCGCGCGCCTGCGGCGTTCCCGGAACGGCCGCGCGCACCGGTGCGGTCGAATGATCGGGCGGAATGCGCGCGAAATCGCCGGGCAGATTGCCGGCCGCCACGTATTCCCAGGGGCCGCGTTGAAGTGCGCGCGCCCGGTACCAGCGGCCGGAGATGAGCGCGTAGTGATCCTGCGTCCCGAGATCGAGAAATATTCTGTCTGGCGAATTGGTGACGTAGAGCAGCTGCGTACCGTGAATAGGCGTGTATTGTGCAGGACCGTCGGTCTGCATCAGTTCCGCCGGCTCGGTGCTGACGTAGATCGCCGCCGCCGTGTCGAGTGGTTCGCCGTCCTCGACGTCTTCGTCGAGCAGGTCCACTTGGCCTTCCTGCACCGCGAGTTGCCGCGCTTTCTCGATGCCGGACGCCGGATTCGCGCTGGCAGTCCACGGACCTGCCAGGTGCTGCGCCTGGCGCCAGTGATCGATGACGTATAGGTAATAGCGGGCTGAAGCCGGGTTGTTCAAGGCAGGGTCGTACAGGATCAGCGCCCGCGTATTGACGATTCGTTGCAGGCCCGTTCCCGGGACTTCCCGCATAACCGGCGCGCCGTCTATCGGAACCAGGATCGCGGGCCGTTCGCTGAAGATGATTTTCGGCGGATCATTCCTCAGCGGCTGGCTGCCGCCCTGTTGCATCGCGCGCTCGATCGCCATGTCGGACTGCAGGCGCTCGAGCGGAATCTGCCACGACTTCGCCGCAAGTTGTTGCCGCAGCAATTCGATGTAGTCGCCGGCGCGATCCGTCGCGGTGGGAAAGTCGGCCTTGGCTATCGCCACATCGCGGATGGTCACGATTCCGCTGGCGCGGTTCGTTTCAACACGAGCCGAGATCCACACCATGCCGAAGTTGCTCGGCTGCTCGTCCGCCTGCGCGTAAACGGCAACCGCGGCGCGCCCCTCGAGCCGGTCACCTTCCCATTTATCGAACTGCGGTTGATAGATGACGAAGCGGCCGCCGTCCGAGCTGATCTGAATTGGCCAAGGCAAAGTGGACGGCGTTACCAATTTGGTGGTCGCATCCGGCTGGCCGTTGGCGTCGTTGCCGATTTCCGCCGCCTCCACGCTGAAAGACAACAGGCAAACCAGAACCGCCGGCACCGTGGGAAGATTGGCAAGTCTGCTCATGGCACGCCCTCCTCGAGTGTTGATTGCGGCGCTACCTCGGCCGCATCGTCGTCGCGTGTCAGGGACTGCTAGGGACTGGCGCGACGCCTGAAGAACGTCATGCTAAGGCCGGCGTTGACTGCTGTGCGCGGATGAATTGTCAATTAAAGTAACGCTCCCGCTGCGGTCCCTCCCGAAGGAGCGGCGGGGAGAATCCGTGGATGGCCAATGTCGGCGAAGAGCCAGGGTTGCGGATCAGCAGCGGGGTTTCGGCGCCGGCGGCGTCAGGCTGCGGGCGGCACAATCCGGTACCACAGATACAGCCAGGAAATCGCAAGGGGCGCTACCGTCACAGGAACGCCCGTGCGGGAATGGCGCTTCCAGTCGAACCTGATGCCGCGCCGCCGCGTCCACCACGCGCATCGCAACGAGCCGCCCCAAATTGGATTGCAATTGTCGGATAATTCCCCTGGGCAGCGCTGCAGCCGTCCCTGGCAAGAATGCGGACCAATAAAGAGGGGAACAATATGCAGATCAAATTTCCAGCGGGTGCGCTGGTCCTATGGGCGAACGCCATGGCAGCGGAAATGCTGATCCGCAACACCCCGCTTCAATGCGCAGGCAAGTGGAAAAAGAAATGATGCGGTCCGCCGCGGGAGCGGCGTGAAACCGGCCACGCTGCTGCTGATCGTCCTGGGCGCGATCTTCGGTCCCGTTTATTTTGCCTACTGCGAGTACTTGAGCGGCGAGACCGCGGAAACGCATACGCTCACCGAGCGCGCCGATCGCTGGGAATTGCCCGACGGCGCGATCCTGCGCTTCCGCGGCGGGCTGGGTTACCGGCCGGTTGCGCTGGAACTCACCCCGGAATTGAATCTTTACCGCTTCCGCTTCACATTCGATGTCGTGCGCAGTGAAACGACTGCGCAAGATGCGGGCAACGACTATCAGGTGAGCGTGCTGCAAGGGGACATCGGCATATTCGAGCGCAGCTTTCGCGCCGCAGGCAACGGCGTGATTTCAATGGCGCTCGATCCGATGGAGATCCTTTACCGCGGCAGCTATGTCCTGCTACTCGAGGAAGTCGGCACGCCGCAGCTACAGATTGCGGGCGTAAAACTTGAGATGCGCACCAACGTGGAGAAAATGCAGACTTGGCTGGTTTGGAGCGGGCTGGTCATGCTGGCCTTGGGCGCGGCGATCATCATTCGTGACGT